>NZ_APIO01000006.1:0-109613 GCF_000408945.1 Pseudomonas sp. G5(2012) | reverse complement strand
ACATGAGCCAAAATCGAGTCTGAAAAATCCGATTATGACTGACGGCCGCCAACAGCAAGGGGGAGCAAGCTCCCCCTTCGGTTTTTACCGGACACTAGTGACGCGGAGCGTGGGAATGATCAGGTGAGGCAGGTCAGTCTTCGCGTTTGACTACGAGGGTCAGAATGTCATAACTGGCCACCAGCTCGCCGAGCTGGTTGGTCACTTCCACATCCCACGCCACCACCCCTTGCGGAACGCCTTGCGGGCTCTTCTTGCCCTGGTCGATCTTGCGTTTGCAGGTCAGGCGCGCCTGGATGGTGTCGCCGATGCCGACCGGGTTGATGAAGCGCAGGGTGTCCAGGCCGTAGTTGGCCAGGACCGGGCCGACGCCAGGGGATACGAACAGGCCGGCTGCTGCCGACAGCACGAAGTAGCCGTGGGCGATGCGCTTGCCGAATTGCGATTCCTTGGCCGCGATGTCGTCGAAGTGCATGTAGAAGTGGTCGCCCGACAGGCAACCGAAGTTCACCAGGTCCGCCTCGGTGACGGTGCGACGGTGAGTCAGCAGCGACTCGCCGATCTGCAGGTCCTGGAAATAGCGACGGAATGGGTGCACTTCGGTTTCGATGACCTTGGCGCCGCGTACGTATTCACCGGTGACCGCTGCCAGCATGGTCGGCGAGCCTTGTACCGCCGCGCGTTGCAGGTAGTGTTTCACCGCACGCAGGCCGCCGAGTTCTTCACCACCGCCGGCACGACCCGGGCCGCCGTGCTTGAGTTGTGGCAGTGGCGAACCGTGACCGGTGGATTCACCGGCGCAGTTGCGGTCAAGTACCAGCAGACGGCCGTGCAGGGCCGCGGCCACTGGAATCGCTTTGGCGGCGATGTGCGGATCCTTGGTCACCAGGCTTGCCACCAGGCTGCCTTTGCCGCGTGCGGCCAGGGCCAGTGCTTCGTCCAGATCGTCGTAAGCCATCAGGGTGCTGACTGGACCGAACGCTTCGATGTCGTGAGCGCCACCTTCGGCGTGCGGGTCGCGGGCCTGCAACAGGGTCGGGGCGAAGAACGCGCCCTTATCGACGTTCTCGCCGCGAGGTTCGAAACCGTCGCGGGCGCCGAACAGCAGGTCGCTGCTCTGCAACAGCATTTCCAGGCGTTCGGCCACGTCTTTCTGCTGATCGTGGGACGCCAACGCACCCATGCGCACGCCTTCCACCGACGGGTCTCCAACCACCACTTTGGCCAGGCGATCACGCAAGCGCGTGGCCACTGCATCGATGTGCTTGGCCGGGACGATGGCGCGACGGATGGCGGTGCATTTCTGCCCGGCCTTGGTGGTCATCTCCCTGGCGACTTCCTTGATGAACAGCTCGAACTCTTCGTCATCCGGGGTGACGTCCGGAGCGAGGATCGCGCAGTTCAGCGAGTCGGCTTCGGCAGTGAACGGCACCGAATTGCGAATCAGGTTCGGGTTGACCCGAAGCTTGGCCGCGGTGTCGGCGGAACCGGTGAAGGTCACCACGTCCTGGCCTTGCAGGCGATCGAGCAGGTCACCGGTGCCGCCGATAATCAGCTGCAGGCTGCCCGCCGGGAGCAGGCCGGAGTCGTCCATCAGGCGCACCACGGCTTCGGTCAGGTAGCTGGTGGCGCTGGCTGGCTTGACGATGCACGGCATGCCGGCGAGGAAGCTCGGCGCGAATTTTTCCAGCATGCCCCAGATTGGGAAGTTGAAGGCGTTGACGTGCACCGCGACACCGCCGCGTGGCACCAGGATGTGGGTGCCGGCGAAGGTGCCCATCTTGCTCAATTGCAGCGCCGGGCCTTCGTGGACGACGTTGCCCGATGGCAGTTCACGCGAGCCAAGGCTGGCATAGGTGAACAGCGTGCTGTTGCCGCCTTCGATGTCGATCCAGCTGTCGGCACGGGTCGCGCCGCTGTGGTGGGATATCGCGTAGAGCTGTTCCTTGCGTTCGGCCAGGTACAGGGCCAGGGCCTTGAGACGCTGGGCGCGTTGCTGGAAGTCCAGCGCCATCAGGCCGCTGACGCCTTGGCGGCGGCCGTGTTCGATGGCTTCGGCGAAGTCCGGACGCTCTTCATGGGTGCGTGCGATTTCATGGCCGTCGATGGCACTGCGCAGGATTTGCGCGCCTTGTTGGCCGATCCAGCGGCCGGCGATGAAACTTTGCAGGGTAGGGGCGTGGGACATTGCAAATGCTCCGGGTTTGGTCATCAAGTTAAGAATTAGTGTTGGCTGGCGCCCGAAGCGCCGATGCCGGTCATGGAACGAATGAACTGCGCCAGGTAACGGCCGCGCTCAAGGGCGGCACGTGGCGAACGGTCGGTGACGGAAAACAGCCAGGCGCTGAAAAAGGCCAGGCTCATGGAAAACAGTGCGGGGTTGGAATAGGGGAACAGTGCCTGGTCGTGATGCAGCACGTTGACCCACACCGCCGGGCTCAGCACCAGCAAGACGATTGCCGACACCAGCCCCATCAGGCTGCCGCTGACCGCGCCACGGGTGGTCAGGCCTTTCCAGTACATCGAGAGGAACAGCACCGGGAAATTCACCGAGGCCGCGATGGCCAGCACCAGCCCGGACAGGAAGGCAATGTTCTGCGATTCGAACAAAAGGCCAAGGATGATCGCCAGCACACCGATGCACAGGGTGGCGATTCGCGATACGCGCATTTCCTGCTGCTCGCTGGCCTGGCCCTTGCGCATCACGCAGGCATACAGGTCGTGGGACACCGCCGAAGCGCCGGACAACGCCAACCCGGCGACCACTGCCAGGATGGTGGCGAAGGCGACCGCAGAAATGAAACCAAGGAACAGGTTGCCGCCGACAGCCTGGGCCAAATGCACGGCGACCATGTTGCCGCCGCCGATGATCGCGCCGCTGGTATCACGGTACGCCGGATCGGTGCCGACCATGACGATCGCACCGAAGCCGACGATGATCAGCAGCAAGTAGAAGTAGCCGATGAAACCAGTAGCGTAGAACACGCTTTTACGTGCTTCCCTGGCATCGCTGACGGTGAAGAAACGCATCAGGATATGTGGCAGGCCGGCGGTGCCGAAGATCATGCCCAGGCCCAGGGAAATGGCATCGACCGGATTGGACAGCAAGGCGCCGGGGGCCATGATCGCGCTGCCTTTGGCGTGCACGGCGGTAGCACCGGCGAACATCGCTTCGGTGCTGAAACCGAAATGCTTGAGCACCATGAACGCCATGAAACTGGTACCGAATAGCAGCATCACCGCCTTGATGATCTGCACCCAGGTGGTGGCGAGCATGCCGCCGAAGGTGACATAGAACACCATCAGCACGCCGACCAGCATCACCGCGTAGAGGTAATCGATACCGAACAGCAATTCGATCAGCTTGCCGGCGCCGACCATCTGCGCCACCAGGTACATCAGTGCCACGGTCAGGGTGCCGAAGGCCGACGTCAGGCGCACGGGCGTCTGTTCCAGGCGATAGGAGACCACGTCGGCGAAGGTGTATTTACCGAGGTTGCGCAGGCGTTCGGCGATCAGGAACAGGATGATCGGCCAGCCGGCCAGGACGCCCAATGCATAGAGCAAACCGTCGTAGCCGTTAAGGAACATCATCGCGGAAATGCCGAGGAAGGATGCTGCCGAGATCATGTCGCCGGCAATCGCCAGGCCGTTCTGGAAGCCGGTCATGCCGCCGCCAGCGGTGTAGAAGTCACTGGCCGAGCGGGTGCGCAACGCGGCCCAGCGCGTCACACCGAGGGTGAACAGGACGAACAGCATGAACATGCCGATGGCGTTCCAGTTCAGTGGACGGGACGCGCCCTCGGCGGCTACCGCAAGATCGGTGACCAGCGCCAGCGGCAACAGGAACAACGCAAGAAGACGGCTCATCGGGCGCACTCCTGCTTGAGTTTTTCATTCAGCGGGTCGATCACGTTGTTGGCGCGATAGACGTAGAAACCGGTCAAGGCAAAGGCCAGCACCACGATCACCACACCCACCAGCATGCCCACGGTGGTCACGCCGCCACTCAGGGACTGGCCGAGGGTGGAGGGGGAGAACGCCACCAGCAGGACAAAGCCGAAATAGATCACCAGCATGATCAGCGACAGGGACCAGTACAGCGCCTGCTTGCGGCGTACCAGCTGGATGAAGTGGGGGTGCTGGTGGATTAGTTCTATGTCTTGGGGGCTCATGGTGGTGTCCTTTGTTTTTTTTTGTTGTGGGCGCAGCTATGGGATACAACACAGATCATTGTGGGAGCGGGCTTGCCCGCGAAGACGGAATATCAGGCGACATCAATGTTGAATCTGATGGCCTCTTCGCGGGCAAGTCGAATCGTCGCACCGCCGCTCCCACAGGGTTTTGTGTAAGTCCGGTAGATCGGATATCAGAGCTGATCGAAATCCAGCACCACCTTGTCGCTGATCGGGAAGGCCTGGCACGACAGCACATAGCCGGCGGCCACTTCGTAGTCTTCCAGGGCGTGGTTGCTGTCCATTTCCACTTCGCCTTCGATGACCTTGCATTTGCACGTCGAGCACACACCGGACTTGCACGAGTAGGGCAGTTCGGCGCCCTGGGCGTTGCCGGCATCGAGGATGCTCTGGCTGTTGCGCGGCAGGTCGAAGGCCAGGGCACGGCCATCGCTGATCACGGTGATCTGGCTGACCGCCGCATCGACCTGGCGGGCGGCTTCGCGGGCCTGGCGTTTCTGCTGGCTGCCAGCGGCGGCGAACAATTCGAAATGAATGCGCTCAGGCGCCATGCCCTTGGCCTTGAGGCTGTCGCGCACGGTCTCGGTCATTTCCTGCGGACCGCAGATGAAGGCGGCATCGAGGGCTTCGACATCGAGCCAGCGGCTGAACAGCTGCTCGCATTTCTCGGCGTTGATCCGGCCGTTATACAGGTCGACATCCTGCTGCTCGCGGCTGAACACGAAGATCAGGTTCAGGCGTTGCAGATAGCGGTTCTTCAAGTCTTCCAGCTGTTCGCGAAACAGTGCACCGGAGCTGGAGCGGTTGCCGTACAGCAGGGTGACGCGGCTGTGGGGCTCGGTTTCCAGGGTGGTCTTGATGATCGACAGGATCGGCGTGATGCCGCTGCCGGCGGCGACGGCCAGGTAGTTGCCGTGGCGGGCGGGATCGAGTTCCACGCTGAAATGCCCGGCGGGCGGCATCACTTCCAGGCTGTGCCCGGCCTTAAGCTGTTCGTTGGCAAACGCGGAAAAACGACCGCCTGCGACGCGCTTGATAGCAACCCGCAGTTCACCGTCGTTGACGCCGGTGCAGATCGAGTAGGAGCGGCGCACTTCCTCGCCGTCCAGCTGGGTGCGCATCACCAGGTGCTGGCCCTGGGTGTAATGAAAGCTGTCCTGCAGGTGCTGCGGAATCTCGAAGGCGATGGACACCGCGTCACGGGTCTCGGTGCGCACATCCTTGATGGTCAGGCTGTGAAATTTGCTCATTGTTGTTCTCCAGCTGGACGGCAGACGCCGCTCAGATGCACTTGAAATAGTCGAACGGTTCCCGGCAATCGACGCAGCGATACAGCGCCTTGCACGCGGTGGAGCCAAACTCGCTGAGCACTTCGGTGTGGACGCTGCCGCATTGCGGGCAGGCGATCACCGGGCTTTCGCCGAGCAGGCTGCGTTTGCTGGTGCTGCCTTCAGGTGGTGCGATGCCGTAGGCGCGCAGGCGTTCGCGGCCGCTGTCGGTGATCCAGTCGGTGGTCCAGGCCGGGGTCAGGCGGCGCTCCAGGTTCGGTGCCTGGAAGCCGGCCTGTTCCAGCGCCTGGCGGATATCACCCTCGATCACTTCGGTCGCCGGGCATCCGGAATAGGTCGGGGTGACCACCACATGCAAGTGCCCGGCTTGCCAGTCGAGATCGCGGACGATCCCCAGGTCCACCACGCTGACCACCGGGACTTCCGGGTCCATGACCTCGGCCAGGATCGCCCAGGCGGCGGTTAAGTCGCTCGGTTGTACCGGCCGGGCGCCCTGGTCGCTGGCGATCAACTCACCAGGTTGCATCGGGGTACGCTCGTGGCAGGAACTGCATTTCGGCCAGCAGGATGCCCAGGTGCTCGGTGTGCAGGCCCTTGCGCGCATTCAGGTAGAAATAGCTCGGTGCTGCCGGCACGGGCAGGGTGGCGCTGGCGAAAATGTCGTTGACCTTGGCTTGCCACTGCGCCCTCACGCTGGCGATGTCCGGGGTGATACCGGCTTCGCACAGGCGCTGTTCGCTGTCATCGGCGGCGATCAATTCAACGGTAAAACGCCAGACCTCGGGAATGGCCGTGAGCATGCGCTGGTGGCTTTCCTCGGTGCCGTCACCCAGACGCTCGACCCACTCGCCGGAGCGGCGCAGGTGATAGGTGACTTCCTTGACCGCTTTGGCGGCGATCCCGGCAATGCGCTCATCGCTGGACTGGCTCAGGCCCTGGAGGACCGGCAGGTGCCAGGCGTCATACAGGAACTGCTTGAGGAGGGTTACCGCGTAATCGCCGTTAGGTTGTTCCACCAGCAGCAGGTTGCGATAGGCGCGCTCGTCGCGGCGGAACGCCAGGTCGTCGGCGTCGCGGCCGTCGTCCAGCAACTCGGCGGCGTAGTCCAGCCAGTTGCGGGCCTGGCCCACCAAGTCGAGGCCGACGTTCATCAGTGCCAGCTCTTCTTCCAGCGCCGGGGCCTTGCCGCACCACTGGCACAGGCGCTGGCCCTGGATCAGGGCGCTGTCGCCCAGGCGCAGCAGGTATTCGATCAGATCGGTCTTGTTATTCATGGTCGACCTCACATGTGCCCGACTTCGGCCGGCAGCTCGTAGAAGCTGGCATGGCGGTAAACCTTGTCGTCCGACGGATCGAACAGCGGGTCTTTCTCATCCGGCGATGAGGCGGTGATCAGCTTTGAGGGCACGACCCACAGGCTCACGCCTTCGCTACGGCGGGTGTACAGCTCGCGGGCGTTCTCGATCGCCATGGTGGTGTCGGCGGCATGCACGCTGCCGACGTGCTTGTGGTTGAGGCCGTGCTTGCTGCGCACGAAGACTTCGAAGAGGGTCCATTCGGACATTTCAGTTACTCCACATCTGTTCGGTTTTTTGCTGACGGGGCTGAAGATCAAAAGATCGCAGCCTTCGGCAGCTCCTACATGGGATCACCGGCTCCTGTAGGAGCTGGCGCAGCCTGCGATCTTTTGGCGGCATGGAAGCCGCCGAAGATCAATCAAGCGGCGTTCTTGTTTTGTTTTTTGCGGGCGTGGGCGACGGCGGCTTCACGAACCCAGGCGCCGTCTTCAATCGCCTTGCGGCGGGTAGCGACGCGTTCGGTGTTGCACGGGCCGTTGCCCTTGAGCACTTCGTAGAATTCGTCCCACTGGATTTCGCCGAAGTCGTAGTGACCGCGCTCGGCGTTCCACTTCAAGTCCGGGTCGGGGCAGGTGCAGCCCAGCAGTTCCAGCTGCGGGATGGTCTGGTCGATGAAGCGCTGGCGCAGTTCGTCGTTGCTCTGGCGCTTGATTTTCCAGGCCATGGATTGCGCGCTGTTTGGCGAGTGTTCATCGCTTGGGCCGAACATCATCAGCGACGGCCACCACAGGCGGTTGATCGCATCCTGGACCATGTCTTTTTGCGCCTGAGTGCCGTGACGCATCATGGTCAGGAGGATTTCGTAGCCCTGGCGCTGGTGGAAACTCTCTTCCTTGCAGATGCGGATCATCGCCCGGGAATAGGGGCCGTAGGAGGTGCGCTGCAGCACCACCTGGTTGACGATCGCCGCGCCATCCACCAGCCAGCCCACTGCGCCCATGTCGGCCCAGTTCAGCGTCGGGTAATTGAAGATGCTCGAGTACTTGGCCTTGCCGCTGTGCAGCTTGGCGATCTCTTCATCTCGGTCGGCCCCCAGGGTTTCCATGGCGCTGTACAGGTACAGGCCGTGACCGGCTTCGTCCTGGATCTTGGCCATCAATTGCAATTTGCGTTTGAGCGTCGGCGCGCGGGTGACCCAGTTGCCTTCCGGGAGCATGCCGACGATTTCCGAGTGGGCGTGCTGGGAAATTTGCCGGATAAGGGTTTGCCGGTAGGCATCTGGCATCCAGTTCTTGGCTTCGATCTTGATTTCTGAATCGATTTTTTCCTGGAAGGCACGCTCCTCATCGGACATCTCCGAGAGGTCTTTGATGCGCTTTACGCCTGTTTCTACGAGCTGTGCGTACATGGGGGTCTCCCGCCGTGAATCTGTTCGAGGGCATGGAGAACTTTATAAGCGATACAGAAATTAATATCAAACAGAAAATGACGTGTCGTATTTGTTTTTGTATCGCTTTGGGATGAAAGGTTGGTTTTTTGGGGTGAGCCTCTGTGGCGAGGGGATTTATCCCCGTTGGTCGCGGAGCGGCCCAGGAGAATGGGACTGCTGCGCAGTCCAACGGGGATAAATCCCCTCGCCACAGAGGCTCGCTCCCACAGGTGCATGCAGGGCGGTGAAGGGGCAAAAAAAAGCCCCGCATCAGCGGGGCTTAAAGGGGTGCAGCAGTCATGCTTTAGGGCGTTTATCGACGACGTGGCAGGCTTTGCCCTCGGATCGCTTGATCGAATGGAAAGGCTGCAGGACGATTCGCGAACTGATCCCGATGTAGGTCTTGATGTGTTTGCCGAGCTCCCCGCAAACGGCCTTTTGCTGTTCTTCGCTCAGGTGCTGGTGCTCGGCCTTCAACTCGACATGCACATCAACGCTGTCCAGGTTGCCGTTGCGATACAGATGGATCTCGTAGCACTCGGAAAGCTGTTTGATTTTCAGTACTTGCTCCTCGATCTGCGTCGGGAACACGTTGACCCCGCGGATGATAAGCATGTCGTCGCTGCGCCCGGTGATCTTGTCGATCCGCCGCATCGGCCGCGCAGTGCCCGGCAGCAGGCGCGTCAGGTCGCGGGTGCGATAGCGGATCATCGGCAGCGCTTCTTTGCTCAGGGACGTGAACACCAGTTCGCCCATCTGCCCGTCCGGCAGCACTTCGCCGGTGACCGGGTCGATGATTTCCGGGTAGAAGTGGTCTTCCCAGATGGTCGGGCCGTCCTTGGTCTCGGCGCATTCCATGGCGACACCGGGCCCCATGATTTCCGAGAGGCCGTAGATGTCGAGCGCGGTGATGCCCAGGCGTTGCTCGATGGCGCTGCGCAGCTCGGCGGTCCATGGCTCGGCGCCGAAGATGCCCAGGCGCAGGGCCAGTTTGTGCGGGTCGATGCCCTGGCGCTCGATCTCGTCGGCGATATTGAGCATGTAGGACGGCGTGACCATGATGATGTCCGGCTGGAAATCCTTGATCAGCTGCACTTGTTTTTCGGTCTGGCCGCCGGACATCGGGATCACCGTGCAACCCAGGCGTTCGGCGCCGTAGTGTGCACCGAGGCCGCCGGTGAACAGGCCGTAGCCGTAGGAGATGTGCACCTTGTCGCCACGTCGGCCACCCGCTGCGCGAATCGAACGCGCCACTACGTTGGCCCAGGTGTCGATGTCGTTCTGGGTGTAGCCGACCACGGTCGGTTTGCCGGTGGTGCCGCTGGATGCGTGCAGGCGCACGATGTCATGCATCGGCACGGCAAACATGCCGTAGGGGTAGTTGTCGCGCAGGTCGGACTTGGTGGTGAAGGGGAATTTCGCCAGGTCGTCGAGGGACTTGATGTCGTCCGGGTGCACGCCCAGGGCATCGAAACGCTGACGGTATAGCGGCACATTGTTGTAGGCGTGGTTCAGGCTCCAGCGCAGGCGCTCCAGCTGATGTTGGCGCAGCTCGTCGATGCTGGCGGTTTCCAGCGGGTCCAGCACGGGATCTAGCACGGCTCGGGCAATTGGCATGTTCATGTGTTCACTCGAATTGTTTTTGTGTCCAGTCCCTGCAGGCAGGGGCTTTGAGTGCATGCCCCAAGGATACCTCTCGGCTCCCCGGGAATCGCGATTCTTTAGTGGGGTAGACGCTCGATGATCAGCGCGATCCCTTGGCCGACGCCGATGCACATGGTGCACAGGGCATAGCGGCCATTGCGCTCCTCCAGTTCATGCAGGGCGGTGGTGACCAGGCGTGCGCCGCTCATGCCCAACGGGTGGCCCAGGGCGATGGCGCCGCCGTTGGGGTTGACCCGTGGGTCGGTGTCGCTCAGGCCCAGTTCGCGCAGGACGGCCAGGCCCTGGGCGGCAAAGGCTTCGTTGAGCTCGATCACGTCCATGTCCGCCAGGCTCAGGTTTGCAACCTCCAGCACCTTGCGGGTGGCCGGGACCGGACCGATACCCATGATGCGCGGCTCGACGCCAGCGGTCGCCATCGCCACCACCCGGCCACGAGCGATCAGGCCGTGGCGTTTGGCCATTTCGGGGCTGGCCAGCAGCAGCGCGCAGGCACCGTCGTTGACGCCCGAGGCATTGCCGGCGGTGATGCTGCCGCCTTCACGGAACGGCGTGCCCAGTTTGGCCAACTGCTCAAGGGTGGTGTCGCCGCGTGGGTGCTCGTCGTGCTCGACCACTTTGGCCGGGCCTTTGCGCTGGGGAATTTCCACCGCGACGATTTCTTTCGCCAGGCGTCCGTTGGCCTGGGCAGCGGCGGCGCGTTGCTGGCTGCGCAGGGCGAAGGCGTCCTGATCGGCGCGGGAGATATTGAACTGTTCGGCAACGTTCTCTGCCGTTTCCGGCATGGAGTCGATTCCGTACGTCTTTTTCATCAGCGGATTGACGAAACGCCAGCCGATGGTGGTGTCGAACATCTCGGCCGCACGGGAAAACGCCTGTTCGGCCTTGCCCATCACCAGTGGGGCGCGGGACATCGATTCAACGCCGCCGACCAGCATCAACCCGGTTTCGCCACTGCGAATCGCCCGCGCTGCGGTGCCGACCGCATCCAGCCCGGAGCCGCACAGGCGATTGAGGGTGGTGCCGGGTACGCTGACCGGCAACCCGGCCAGCAGTGCCGACATGCGTGCGACGTTGCGGTTGTCTTCGCCGGCCTGGTTGGCGCAGCCGTAGATCACATCGTCCACCGTGTTCCAGTCCACTTGCGGGTGGCGACGCAGCAGTTCGCGCAGTGGCACCGCGCCGAGGTCGTCGGCACGCACGCTGCTCAGCACTCCGGCGTAGCGGCCGATCGGGGTGCGAACGGCGTCGATGATCAGGGCGTCATTCATTGGGGGTCTCCTGCGCCAGCACCGGGCCGCGCACTTTGTAGGACTTGCCGTGGAACAGGGCGATCAACTGGCCCTGCTGGTTTTCAATGCGTACGTCGTAGTTGCCGGTGCGCCCGGAGCGGCTTTGCTCGATGCAGTCGGCATTGAGCGTGTCGCCCAGGCGCGCCGGGGCGATGTAGTCGATGCTGCAGCCGATGGCCACGGTGGCTTCGTTGTAGCTGTTGCAGGCAAAGGCAAATGCCGAGTCGGCGAGGGCGAACAGGTAGCCGCCGTGGCAGGTGCCGTGGCCCTGGACCATGTCTTCGCGCACGGTCATGCCCACGCGAGCGGAGCCTGGGCCGGCGGACAGCAGGCGCATGCCCATGGCCTGGCTGGCGTTGTCGCGCTGGAACAACGCTTGCGCGCAGTCGCTGGCCAGGTTCATCGCTTCGTGGTTAGTCATGGAAGTTTCTCCCTTCGGCTACGCGGCGGCGCAGCAGCAACGATGGCCGGTAGCGTTCTTCGCCATAAGCGGCTTGCAGGTTGTCCAGCGTATTGAGGATGTGCGGCAGACCCACGGCATCGGCCCAGGCCAGCGGGCCTTGGGGATAATTGACCCCGGCGCGCATCGCCAGATCGATGTCGGCGGCCGAGGCCACGCCTTGCAACAAGGCGTCGGCGGCCTCGTTGGCGAGCATCGCCACGGTGCGCAGGACGGCGAGGGCCGGGCTGTCGCTGAGCAGGCTGACCTTGAGCCCGGCCCGTTGCAGCAGTGCAACGCCTTGTTCGAGTGCCAGCGGATCAATGCCGGCTGCATGGCTGATAGCGATACGTTGGGCCTTGGCATAGTCGAACGCCAGATCCAGCAGAATCAGGTTACGCAACCCGTCTTCCCGGGCTCGCTGACAGGCCATGCGTCCGTCGCTCAGGGCCAGCACGGCATCACCTACGCGCAGCAAACCGCGGCCATCTCGCTGGAGGACTTCAACGCCTTGCTCTTGCAGGCGCCCGAGCAGGCCTTGGGCGAACCCCAGGTCACCCTCGACAGCGCAAACATCGACGGTCGCCGCACTGCTGATTTCAGCCGCTTGCGGGCGCTCGGCGCCTTGGGCGTAAGCGTAGAAACCCTGTCCGCTCTTGCGCCCCAGTCGTCCACCGTCTACCAGCTCTTTCTGGATCAGCGACGGCTGGAAGCGCGTGTCCTGGTAATAGGCATCGAACACCGAGCAAGTCACGGCGTAGTTAACGTCATGGCCGATCAGGTCGGTGAGCTCGAAGGCGCCCATGGCAAAGCCCCCGGCCTCGCGCATCAGCGCATCCAGGGTTGGGCAATCGGCGGTGCCTTCCTGCAGCAGGCGCAGGCTTTCGGCGTAGAAAGGCCGGGCCACGCGGTTGACGATGAAACCCGGCGTGGAGCGGGTGTGCACCGGTTTTTTGCCCCAGGCCTTGGCGGTGTCGTACAGGCACTCGGCCAAACCCGGATCGCTGGCCAGGCCCGAGACGATTTCCACCAGCGCCATGACGGGTGCCGGGTTGAAGAAGTGCAGGCCGAGCAGGCGTTGCGGGCGTTGCAGCTGCGCGGCAATGCTGGTGATCGACAGCGACGAAGTGTTGCTCGCCAGGATGCACTGCGCGCTGCAGATGCCTTCCAGCTGGCGGAACAACGCGCGCTTGACCTCGAGGTTCTCGACGATGGCCTCGATGATCAAATCGCAATCGGCCAGGGCTTCGATGGCTTCCACGGCCTGCAGGCGGGCGATGGTTGCGCTGCGCGACTCGGCGGGCAGCTTGCCGTTCTCGACCCGTTTGCCCAGTTGCCGGTCGATGCCTTCAATGGCCTGGGCCGCAGCGCCGGGGCGATTGTCCAGCAGCAACACCGAATGCCCGGCCTGTGCGGCTACCTGGGCAATGCCGGCGCCCATGGCACCGGCGCCGATCACGGCGATGCGTGCAGAAGTGTTCAATGCGCTCATGACTCAACGTCCCTTGAAGCTTGGGGTGCGTTTTTCCATGAAGGCGCCGACGCCTTCGCGGTAATCCTCGCTGCGCCCGGCCAGGCGTTGCAGGTCACGCTCCAGTTCCAGCTGTTCATCAAAGCTGTTGCTCATGCTGGCGTTCAGGCTGCGTTTGATCAGCGCCAGGCCGTAGGTCGGCTGGGTGGCCAGGTGTTGCGCCAGTTTCAACGCTTCGTCGCGCAGTTCGGCGTCTTCCACGCAGCGGTAGATCAGCCCCCATTGCTCGGCCTGTTCGGCGCTCAGGCGATTGCCGAGCAGGGCCAGTGCCTTGGCTCGGGCCATGCCGACCAGGCGCGGCAGGGTCCAGGTACCCCCGGAATCAGGGATCAGGCCGATCTTGCAAAAGGCCTGGATGAAGCTGGCCGAGCGCGCTGCCAGCACCAGGTCGCAAGCGAGTGGGATGTTGGCGCCAGCGCCAGCGGCCACGCCGTTGACCGCGCAAATCACCGGCATCGGCAAGTCACGCAGTTGGCGGATCAGCGGGTTGTAGAACTTCTCGATGGACTCGCCCAGGTCCGGTACGGCACTGCCTGGTGCGACATTGCGGTCGCTCAGGTCTTGTCCTGCGCAGAAGCCACGGCCTTCGCCGGTCAGCAGCAGCACGCGCACGTCGGGGTTCTGCCGCACCTGCTTGAGCGCCTCCTTCACTTCGCCATGCATCTGGGTGTTGAAGCTGTTGAGCTGATCCGGGCGATTGAGGCTGAGCAGGGCGACGCCGGCCTCGATGGAAAACAGGATGTGTTCGAAGTTCATGGTCTTGGCGCTCTCTAAGAGGTCGTACGAATTCATGGATTACTGGCCGGTGAAAGTCGGCGTGCGTTTTTCCTGGAAGGCGGCAATGCCTTCGTCGCGGTCGCGGGTGCCGGCCAGCACGGTGAAGGCGTGACGCTCGAAGCGCAGGCCGCTGGCGAGGTCGGTGTCCATGGCCTTGAGCAGCGCTTCCTTGGCCAGGCGTACCGCCAGCGGTGCCTTGGCGGCGATCTGGCGGGCAACCTGCAGAGCGCGATCGACAGTGAATTCAGGCTGGGTGACTTCGCTGACCAGGCCGGCGCGCTGGGCCTGGCGAGCGTCAATCGGCTCGCCGCTCAGGACCATCTGCATGGCCATGGATTTGCCGACGGCGCGCAGCAGGCGTTGGGTGCCACCCGCGCCGGGCATGATCCCGAGGTTGATTTCCGGCTGGCCGAAGCGCGCATCTTCGCCGGCAATGATGATGTCGGCGTGCATGGCCAGTTCGCAGCCGCCGCCGAGGGCGAAGCCGTTGACGGCGGCGATCAGCGGTTTGTTGAAGCGGGTGATGGCTTGCCATGAGGCCTGGCGCGGGTCATCGAGGATGCCGACCAGATCGCGCTCGGCCATTTCCTTGATGTCGGCACCGGCGGCGAAGGCCTTGCGGCTGCCGGTCATGACCACGGCACGGGTCTTGGGGTCGGCTTGGGCGATGCTCAACTCATCAGCCAGCTCACCCAGCAGCTGGGTGTTCAGAGCGTTCAGCGCTTGTGGGCGCTGCAGGGTAATCAGGCGTACGCCAGGCTCGATGAATTCGACGGCAAGGGTTTGAGGCATGGCGGATGCCCTCACGGTGAACGCTCGGCGCTGAGGCCGGCTTGTTATTGGATCGGCCGCAGGGGCCGGTTTTGCCGGAGTATACCTATAATGTGATACGTAAAATCAACATAAAAAACGAATTAATGTGTCCTATTGTCAGATTTATGATTTCTGAAGGTGGTCTGCATGAAGCAGAAAATTACGCTATGAGCATTGATTTTATTGGTGCTGTCGCGGGCTGTGGCGATTGAAATGCACCCCGTTGGAACGCCGCTATCAAGTGATACGCTTTTTAGTCTTTGTGCTGGTAAAAGCGATGTGATACAAAATAAGTCAATATTTGCATCGCTTTGCCAAGGAACCTCCCATGACCTGCTACAGCCTTGATGGCCTGACCCCGGTGGTTGACCCGAGCGCCTATGTGCATCCGTCCGCCGTGTTGATCGGTGACGTGATCATTGGCCCCCACTGTTATGTAGGGCCGCTGGCCAGCCTGCGCGGTGATTTCGGGCGGATCGTGCTGGAGGAGGGCGCCAACATTCAGGACACCTGCGTGATGCACGGCTTCCCCGACAGCGACACCGTGGTCGAGCGCAATGGCCACATCGGCCACGGTGCCGTGCTGCACGGTTGCCGGATCGGCGCCGACGCGCTGGTGGGGATGAATGCGGTGGTGATGGACAACGCACGTATCGGCCCGCGGTCTTTCGTGTCGGCGGCGGCGTTCGTCAAGGCCGGGTTCGAATGCCCCGAGCAATCATTGGTCATGGGCGCGCCGGCGAGTGTCAAACGCATGCTTAGCGATCAGGAAGTGGCGTGGAAGCAGGCGGGTACTCGTGAGTATCAGGAGCTGGCCAAGCGTTGCCTCACGCAAATGCAGGTGTGCGAGCCGTTGGCGGAGCCAGAGCCGGAGCGGCCGCGAATCAGTGACAGAGGCCTTCGACCGAAAGGCAATACCTTGTGAACACAATCCCCCTGTGGGAGCGAGCCTGCTCGCGAATGCGGTCTGACATTCAATATTGATGGTGACTGGTACACCGCTTTTACGAGCAGGCTCGCTCCCACAAGGGGATTTGCGATTAACAGGCAGGTTTTCGGTATATTCCTTTTCTTTTTTCAGCCCGGTACGCCCATGTCGTCCCTGATACCCTTGAACCATCTGATTACACGCTTTCAAGAGCAGACACCGATCCGTGCCAGTTCCTTGATCATCACCCTGTACGGTGATGCCATCGAACCCCACGGCGGGACCGTCTGGCTGGGCAGCCTGATCCAGTTGCTCGAACCGATCGGCATCAACGAGCGGCTGATCCGCACCTCGATTTTTCGCCTGACCAAGGAAGGCTGGCTGACCGCCGAAAAGGTGGGTCGTCGTAGTTACTACAGCCTGACCGGCACCGGTCGCCGGCGTTTCGACAAGGCGTTCAAACGTGTCTATAGCACCAGCATGCCGGCCTGGGATGGTTCCTGGTGCCTGGTGATGCTGTCGCAACTGACCCAGGACAAGCGCAAACAAGTGCGCGAAGAGCTGGAATGGCAAGGTTTTGGTGCGATTTCGCCGGTGGTGCTGGCCTGTCCGCGCAGCGATCGCACGGATGTCAACGCGACGCTGCTGGACCTCGGCGCCCAGGAAGAAACCATCGTCTTCGAAACCACCGCTCAAGACGTACTCGCCTCCAAGGCCCTGCGCCTGCAAGTGCGCGAGAGCTGGAACATCGAGGAGCTTGCAACCCACTACAGCGAATTCATCCAGCTGTTCCGGCCGCTGTGGCAAGCCCTGCGCGAACAGGAAAACCTGCAGCCAGCCGACTGCTTCCTGGCGCGGATCCTGCTTATTCACGAATACCGAAAACTGCTGCTGCGCGACCCGCAATTGCCGGACGAGTTGTTGCCCGGCGACTGGGAAGGGCGAGCAGCCCGGCAGTTGTGCCGCAACATTTACCGTTTGATCTACGCCAAGGCCGAGGAATGGCTGAACAGCGCACTGGAAACCGCCGACGGACCGCTACCGGATGTGGGCGAGAGTTTTTATCGACGGTTTGGCGGGTTGAAATAACCCGTCGACGGTCAGGGAGAGTCGCTGTTCAGGAGAACCTGTTGATTGACGTAGACAATAAAAATAAGCCTGCGTGAGGCCTGACATGATTTCTACAACCGCACAGCGCCAGGATGGGTTCGATCAGTGGATCCACCAGATCAACCAGATCTGTGGCGCCTTCAACGCCCAACCCCTGGGAACCGGCTTTGCCGGGCAGATTCGCGAACACCGCAGCGATGCCCTCAAGCTCAGCTTCGTCGATGCCTGCCAGGCGCGGCTGTACCGCACGCCGCAGGAAGTCGCGGCGGGCGAGGACGGTAAGTACTTTGCGGTGTTCCAGCTCGATGGCACCGCGGGCATGGCCCAGGGCGACGACAGGGTCCAGCTGTCCGCCGGGGACATCACGTTGATCGATGCTGCGCGGCCCAGCGACTTCACCTACAGCGAAAACTCCCGACAATTGTCGCTTATCCTGCCGTACCAACTGGTGGAGCAGACGTTGCGCTTCAACCAGGTCAAGTGCGGCCATCGGATTGCCGCGACATCGCCCATCGCCATGCTTTCGCACCGCTTGATCCTCGATGCCACGCGCCAGCAGAACCTCAGTCGCCAGGAAAGCGAGGCGACCCTGGAGGCGATTGTCAGCCTGCTGCGCCCGGCCATCAGCCAGAGCGACGATTGCACGGATCCGCACGAGCGCACCTTCCGCAAGACCCTGAGCGTCATCGACCAGCACATCCGCTGCGAAGAGCTGTGCCCGGAATGGCTGGCGCGGGAAGTCGGCATGTCGACCCGTGGGTTGTACCGGATGTTCGCCAAGAAAGGCCTGGTGGTGGCGCGCTACATCAAGAACCGTCGGTTGGACCTGTGTGCCGAAACCCTGCGTCAATCGGGCAAGGAACAGAAGTTGTCGGTGCTGGGGTATTCGTGGGGTTTTTCCGATTCGAGCTATTTTTCCACGGCATTCAAATCGCGCTTCGGCATTGCGCCGGGAGAATATCGCAAGCGGCATGCGTGATCGTTTTTCATGAACATTGATTAACCCTGTGGGAACCAGGCTGTGGCCAGGGGATTTATCTGTGGCGAGGGGATTTATCCCCGTTGGACTGCGCAGCAGTCCCTTTTTTTCAAGGGCCGCTTCGCGCCCCAGCGGGGATGAATCCCCTCGCCACAGCCCGCTCCCACAGGTTTTTGTGCCTTGCCTGGTTATTTCGGCGAGTTGAGATTCAGCGTCGGCGTTTCATCGAAGAAATTCCACGGTTTCAACAGCACATGCACCCACTCGGTCGGCATGATCGGCCATTCTTCGGCCCGGGCGATGTGGGTGGTGCCGGTGGTCAGCCAGACCACGTCGTCGGTGTTCTCGATGGAATGGTTATCCTGGGTGAATTGCCCCAGTCCCGAGTCCTTGTCCGAGCGGTTCGGGTATTTGCCTTCCGGGTACTTTTCCTCAGGGTTGTATTGCGTCACCCACAGCTGCTTGTCCATGAAGCTCAGGCGGTGGTACAGCCATTCGTCCGTGCCGAAGTTGGCGCCCTTGGCCACCGGGTGCGTGCCGCCGGCATAGGGAATCAGCTGGTACGACACCGGGTTGCCGACCTTGTTTTCCTTGCTCAAGTTGCTCAGCAGGCGCACGGTCGAGGGGTCGAACTTCTGCGCGGCCTGTTGTTCGGTGCTGACCACGCGGGTTTCGGTCTGCATGGTGCTGGTGCGCGGCCCGCCACGGTCGTTGGGCAGTACGACGGGGTTCACTTCCACCAGCGAGTTGCTTTCGCCGTCCACGTCCATGTCCAGGCGGAAGTTGTAGATGTGCTGGTGCGTGGTGCCGACGATGTTGTGATCGAGCAGGGTGCCGTAGCGCGTGTCTTCCTTGGCGGTTTCTTCGTGCATGGTTTTGGATTTCACACCCTTGACCGCTTCGATGCCGGTGGCGCCGGCGTCGATGCCGATGGTGCCGTTCTGCTGGAAGACCCAGTCGAAAATGTAGTCATAGTTGCCGACGGTACTGATCCAGCGCACCACCAGCTCACGCCGTTCGGTGCTGAGGTTGGGCTGGCCCATTTCCTGGTGTTTGTATTCCGGGCCGGCATAGCGCTCGAACACCGCCATGGCGCGCGGAATCGACGTCGGTGCGCCGGTGTAGTCGGCGATGGTGGCGTCCAGCAGCACGGCGTTTTCCGGGGCGTCTTTGCCACGGGCGATAGGCGAGGTCAGGGTGCCCATGCCGTAGTCGCCGGAATCCAGGTATGCCTTGAAGTACCAGCCGACATCCGGGTCGCCGTAAGGCACGATCATCCCGCCCAGGGAGCCTTCGTACATGATCTTGCGCTTCTTGCCCTTGTCGTCGTAGGTGACCGTGGACAGGATCGGGCCGACCCGCGAATCGAGGCGAACGTGGAAGTCCCAGTTCTGCCAGTGAATGCTATTGCCGGTGATGGTGTAGTTCTTGCCTTCGGGTTCGATGATTTCCAGCGGCTTGACCGCCACGCCCTTGCGCCCGCGTCCGTCGTAGGGCGTCGGTTTCATCGGGACCGGAACCAGCGCTTCGTCTTCGATCTTGATCAGTTTTTTCTGCTCCAGATCGACAATCGCCACCAGGCCCTCGATCGGATGCGCCCAGTAGTTGCCGTCATCGACATTGAGGTAGCTGACGATCTTCAGCAGGCGCTTGTCCTGGGCCAGCCCGTCCTTGCCGTCGAAGTAACCGACGGTCAGCGGCGTGGCGACGACTTTCTTCACATCGTTGATGCCGCGCTTGGCCAAGGCTTGCGCGTATTCGGGGCTGGTTTCGACAGCGGTTTGCACCGTGGCGAAATCATCCAGCAGCACCATGCCATGGGCGCCTTCGATGGGCTTCCAGGATTGCAACGCCTTGCCGTCGAGATCCACCAGCGCTTCGATCACGTGCTTGCCGTCCAGCACGACGATATTGGCCTGGCGCGGCTGGGTCACGTTTTGCCCGGTGTAGACGAAGTTCCACACCTGATCCTTCGGCGGCGCCTTGACCGAGACTTCGGTGAAGCGAAAGCCCGGCTTGTAGTGTTCCGATTGCTTGACGATGTCCACCGCCGCGGTGATTTCGTCCGCACTCAGGGGGTTGAGCGGGTTAGGACGGGTCTCTACCACAAAGGTCGTGTCCAGGCCGGACTGGAACACCTGGTTGATGAAGTCCTTGGACATGAAGGCGGTCTTGCCCTTGAACACCACGGGCACCGTCAGCTCCATGCGCTTGCCGTTGAGCATGGCCACTTTGCTGTCCGGCTTGACCTTGAGGTAGACACCGTCCTTGGCAATGGTGAACAGGTTCGAGTAGTCGTCCCATTTGACCGTGGCGCCAAATTCCTCGAGGCCTGCCTGCAGCGGCACCATTTCGGCTTGGCCGCCGTGGGCCTGGGCATTGTCCATGCACATGGGCAGGCCGAGGACGCTCAGGGAGATGGCCAGGGCGAGCCGGGCAAGCGGTGATCTTTTTGGCAGTGCTTTGGCGCTGGACATGGGTGCATTCCTGGGGAAAAGCCGGTGACTGGCATGCTTGCACTTTGCAACAGCCAGTCGAAACCTGCATTTGGATTCCTGCCAGATTGCTTTGACTGCCTGCCTGAATCAATTTTCCCCATTGGATCCCGATTGGCAAGCAGCCTTTTATTTATGCATCGCCAGGTACGACTTGCGCAGGTCGCTGGCCCAGCCGTCGAGCACGCCCTTGATGTTTGCCGTGGTGATGACCTGCTTGTCGTTCTCCAGCGGTATCCCCGTGCCCACGCGCACCACTTTGGCGACAAGGGTCCTGGTCTCGCCATCGAGAAAGGCAACCTCGGTGGCAATTTCACTGTCCTGGTCGCGGATCCCGGTGGCGGTGCTGACGCCTGCTGCAACCAGGGTGATCGGTAGCCATTCGTAATAGCGCAGGCTCTGGGTGCTGGCGCTCACTCGGGTGATTGACGGTCGCACGATCAGGGTCTTGGGCCCCGGGGTGGTGACCACGGTCAAGACCTTGCCCATCTCAAACTTGAGCACCGCATCGTAGTACCAGGTCGTGTCGCCGAGCGTGGTCTGTGGCAGGCGCTCGCTGGGTTTGGGCTGCGGGTAGTATTGGCTCGGTTCGATATAAACCTGGGTGTAGCGGTCGAGCTCAAGTTTGGGGTTTACCCAGCTCAGCACCGGTTGGCCTGAAGGTGACTGGTGCTCGGTCAAGGCGCTGTAGTCGTTCAGAAAGCCTGAATAGGTGTCCGGTGTTGCGACTTTTTTGTTGCTGCACGCCGAGAGGACGAGGGTTACAGCGGCCAATAGCGGCAGCGAGAAGCGCTTTCTCATCAAGGGATTCCTGATTGGAGGGTGGAGCCTGGCAGGTCTTCCGAGCATTCGATACGCAGATCGCCGTTGGCCATGATCCACTGGGTAAACTCGGCAATCGGCACGTGATGGATGTATTCCACCCAGTTGCTGGTGGTCGGGCTGTAGCGCTCGAAATAGCGGCGCAGCACGACCTGGGTCCGATCGTCGGTCAGTCCCAGGCACGATTGCTGGAATAGAATCGGCTCGTCTTGCCCTGGCGCACTGGTGCGCTGGTTGAGGATCACCGTGTGAGCGCTGTCGGTTGTCTCGGTTGCGTAGGAGCTGTTCGAACCCTGCATGGAAGACCTCATGAGTTGGAATTCGCGCAGGGTGCCGTAAGTGGGTTGCGACCGTATGTCCGATTGATGTCATGCAAGTAGAAATGTTGCTGGATTGAAATATATGACCCTGGCACCGGAATGGTTTTAGATACGCTCTTTTTTGGCCGTGGATCCCCGAACGTGAGCAGACTGCTGATCGTCGACGACGATGTGGAAATCCTGTCCCTGCTGAAACAGTTTTTTGTTCAGCATGCCTACGAGGTGGACTTGGCCACCCATGGTGAGGCCATGTGGGCGATGATCGAAAAGAACCGCCCGGACATCATCATCCTTGACCTGATGCTACCCGGCGAAGGTGGCCTGAGCCTCTGCCAGAAACTGCGGGCGCGGACGGATATTGCGATCGTCATGTTGACCGCGATGGGTGAACTGAGCGACCGCATTGTCGGCCTGGAACTGGGCGCCGACGATTACCTGACCAAGCCATTCGATCCTCGGGAGCTGCTTGCCAGGCTGCGTGCCGTGCAGCGTCGCGCTGGCGAGAAAAGCCCGGGGCTCGAGCCCTCGCGTCCGATCATCACATTCGCCGATTGGCACCTGGACATCACTTGTCGTGAACTGCGTTCGCCCGAGGGCGTGATGATTCCGTTGTCCGCGGGCGAGTTCGATTTGCTGCGGGTTTTTCTCGAGCATCCACAGCGCATTCTCACCCGGGAACAGCTGATCGACCTGGCGCGTGGCCAGGGGCACGATGCCTATGACCGCAGCATCGATGTGCAAGTCAGTCGACTGCGTCGCAAGATCGAGCCGGACAGCAAGCGCCCGGATCTCATTCGCACCGTGCGTAACGGCGGGTATATGTTCTGCGCCAAGGTGACCCGCTCATGATCCGCCGCCTGGTCGCTCGAATGGTTCCGCGATTAGTCCCGCGAATAGTCCCTCGCGATACCCTCAGGTCGCGCATTGCGCTGACAATCGTCGCGGCGATGCTCGCGTCCCTGGCCCTCAATGGCCTGTTCGTACAGCTCGCCGGAACCTGGGGCCGTCCGCCCATTGAGCGCACCGGCCTGCTCGAGCAAATGGCCGCGAATGTGCGGGTGATCGAGGCAGCGCCTGTGCCGTTGCGCTCGTCGTTGGCCTCTGCCGCCAGCCATCCGATGCTTGAGGTGGTTTGGCACGAACGGCGGGCCGACTTCCATCTGCCCCTGGGCGGTATGCAGGTGGGGCACGAACATTCGCCGCTGCAGCAATTGCTGGGTGATGTTCCCCGTGACATTCGAGTCTTCAACCCCGGCGACTGGCCGGACGAAAGCCCCCAGGCGCACTACGTGGCACTGGTTGAGCTACGCGATGGCAGCTGGCTGTCGTTCACCCCGCCGGAACGCAGCTGGGGGCTCGACTCCAGCGTACGGATCGCGATCATCATCGCCCTGGGGCTGGTGGCTACCCTGCTGGTCGCCTGGATTGCCACGCGACAACTGGCCAGTCCGCTGCAACGTTTTGCCAGCGCTGCACGGCGCTTTGGCGATGACCTGCGCGCGCCGCCGATCAAGATCGAAGGCCCCCATGAAATACGCCAGGCCACCATTGCCTTCAACACCATGCAGGCGCAGATCCGGCACTTTCTCAGCGAGCGTACGCAGATGCTCGCGGCCATCTCCCACGACTTGCGCGCGCCCCTGACCCGGATGCGTCTGCGCAGCGAATTCATGGACGACCTGGAACAGCAGCGCAAAATGGTGCGCGACATCGAAGAGATGCAAACGATGATCAACGCGGCGCTGGGTTTTTTCCGTGATGAAAGCCACGGGGAGCACGCCACGGCATTCGACCTTTCGGAATTGCTGCAAACGATCGTCGATGATTTTCGCGACCAGGACATCGTCGTCCACTTCACGGGTCCCGCCCACCTGGTGTACGACGGCCGCCCGCTCGGGATCAAGCGCGTGATCGTCAACCTGCTGGAAAACGCCGTGAAATATGCACATGAGCCGGCAATCGAGCTAAGGCGTGAAGGGCACATGGTCTGCATCGAAGTCAGTGACGATGGCCCCGGCATACCCGAGTCCGCCCTCGAACAGGTGTTCGATCCCTTCTACCGTCTGGAGACCTCACGCAACAGGGATACCGGTGGCGTGGGGCTGGGATTGTCTGCTGCGCGGGCGATCGTTCGAGAGCAGGGTGGGGAGCTGACACTGCGCAATCGCACCGGCGCAGGGCTGGTGGCGCGTGTGGAACTGCCGGGTACTCGCGGCGCGAAGGCTAATATGCGTTAGCCTTCGCGCCGCTCAGCCGCAAACCGTTGCCTTGGGTTAATAGGAAGCATTACTATTCACGTCCTCGTCTCCACAGCACACCGCAATGACCCCCAAGCTGCCCCGCAGACACGGCTTTTTCGAGCATTACGAAGAGTTGATTGGCACCTGGACCCGTCGCCTGAGAAACCGTCAGCAGGCCGAGGACCTGGCCCACGATACCTTCGTGCGCGTGCTCGAGTCGGATTCGGCGGCGGTGCAGCAACCCCGGGCCTATCTGCACCAGACTGCGCGCAACATCGCGGTGGACGGTTATCGACGTGAGGATCGACGGAGTGCCATGGAGTCAGGGGCAATTGATCTCAGTGTGTCGTCGTCCGGCGACCCGGAGCATTACATGCAGGCGATCCAGTTGGCTGACTCCATCGAGCGGGCGCTCACCGAGCTGCCGGTCAACTGCCGCAAGGTGTTTGTCTGGCAGAAGATCGAGGGCTTGACCCAGGCTGAAATCGCCGAACGCCTGGGGCTGTCCAGGAACATGGTGGAAAAGTATATGATCCGCACCCTGCGGCATCTGCGCGACCGCCTGGACGGGTTGCAGTCATGATGCGGTGTGGTTATTCATCCCCGGCTCAACAGGAACTTCCATGATGGATACTCGTGATTGTGCGTGCGGGCAAACAACGGTTCGCGATGAAGCGGCGCGCTGGTTCGTGCGTTTGCAGGAGTCCGTCGTCGATGTCGACGCGCAACGCCAATTCGAACGCTGGCTGAATGAACACCCTCAACACCGGGACGAATTCAGGTTGCTCCAGGGCCTGTGGACAGCCGTCGACCTGGTGCTGGCGGCGCGTCTGCGGGCGTTGTGCGAAGAAACACCGTCACGCAGCAAACGTCGACCGATATTGCGCTATGCAGTGGTCGCCAGTGTGTTGGCGGTGGCAGTTGGCTTGGGCCTGTCCAACGGGTTGAAGCAACCGTCGCCTTACACGGCCGAGTTTTCCACAGCCCTGGGCGAGCGTCGCCAGGTAGCCTTGCCCGATGGTTCGATGGTCGACCTGGACAGCCGCAGCCGGATTCAGGTGCGCTTCGAAAAGCATCGCCGCGCCATTGAGCTGAGCGAAGGCGAGGCGATGTTCAGCGTCCAGCATGACAGCCGTCGGCCCTTTGTCGTTGAGGCGGGGAGTGGCAAGGTCACGGTCACCGGAACCCGCTTCGATGTACGCCGGGGCAGCGCCGAAACCCGGGTCGTGGTGGAGCAGGGCACGGTCAAGGTGCAGGGGCGCGATGCCGCCGCCGATGATTTCATCAGCTTGACCGCGGGTCTCGGTACCCATGTCGATGCCGGGGGCAAGGTCGCTGTGGCCTATCCGGTCAACCCGGCTGAACTGACGGCCTGGCGCAACGGCAAGCTGGTGTTCAACAACGCCAGCCTGGCCGATGTCGCCGAACAGGTCTCGCGTTATCGCGAGAAGCCGCTCAAGGTCGGCAATGCCGCAGTGGGCAATCTGCGCCTGACCAGCGTGTTCAAGTCTGACAACACCGACGCGTTGCTCAAGGCCTTGCCGAGCATCCTTCCGGTGGCCGTGCGCACGCTCGATGACGGCAGCCAGGAAATAATTTCAAAATAAAATTCAGGTTTTTTTCGAGTTCAGCGTCTTCCTGTTCAACTGCAACTGGTTTGCATTAACAAGCGCACACTTTTGCGATCTTCAGGACTACGTTCGACGTGAAAAAAACCATCGCTAAAAACAACAATTCCCCTTGGTTGCCGCTGGCCCTTGCACTGGCGGTCAACCTGGCGCTGCCCCAGGCATTCGCTGGAGAGGCTATCCGCATCCCGGCGCAACCTTTGGGGCAGGCCCTGAGCCAGTTGGGCCAGCAAACGTCGCTGCAGGTTTTTTTCAGTCCTGAACTGGTGGCCGGCAAGCAGGCCCCGGCAGTGGATGGCAATATCTCGCCGGAAGAAGCGCTGCGCCAGTTGCTGCAAGGCAGCGGCCTGCAATACCAGATCAACGAAGGCTCGGTGACGCTGCTACCGGCCCCTGCGGCAGATGGCCCGCTGGAGCTGGGCATGACCGACATCAAGGTGGTGGGCGACTGGCTCGGTGATGCCGATGCCGCGGTGGTGCAGAACCACCCCGGCGCCCGTACCGTGATTCGCCGCGAGGCCATGGTCGAGCAAGGCGCGATGAATGTCGGCGACGTATTGAAGCGCGTGCCGGGTGTGCAAGTGCAGGAGGCCAACGGTACCGGTGGCAGTGATATTTCTCTGAACGTCGGTGTTCGCGGGCTGACTTCGCGCCTGTCGCCACGCTCGACCGTGTTGATCGATGGCGTGCCGGCGGCCTTCGCCCCCTATGGCCAGCCGCAGTTGTCCATGGCGCCGATTTCCTCTGGTAACCTCGACAGCATCGACGTGGTACGCGGCGCCGGCTCCGTGCGTTATGGGCCGCAGAACGTGGGTGGGGTGATCAACTTCGTGACCCGTGCGATCCCGGAACAAGCCTCGGCTGAAATCGGCAGCACCCTGGAAACCTCCCAACACGGTGGCTGGAAGCACATCGATACGCTGTTCGCCGGCGGTACCGCCGACAACGGCATGGGCATGGCGCTGTTGTATTCCGGGGTGAACGGCAACGGTTATCGCAAAAGCAACAATGGCAATGACATCGACGACGTGATTCTCAAGACGCACTGGGCGCCGACCGATGTGGATGACTTCAGCCTCAACTTCCACTATTACGATGCCAAAGCCGACATGCCCGGCGGCCTGACCCAGGCCCAGTATGACGCCGACCCGTTCCAGTCCGACCGCGACCACGACAACTTCAGTGGCCGCCGCAAGGACGTGTCGTTCAAGTGGATTCGTCAACTCGACGACCGCACCCAGGCCGAAGTGCTGACCTACTACTCCGACAGTTTTCGTGGCAGCAACATCGCCGCTCGCGACCAGAAGACCCTGGGTTCGTTTCCGCGCACCTATTACACCTATGGCATCGAACCGCGTGTGTCCCACGTGTTCGACGTCGGCCAGACGACCCAGGAAGTCAGCGTCGGTTATCGCTACCTGAAAGAAGGCATGCACGAAGAAGCCAGCCGCCTGGCGCTGGTCAACAACGAGCCGGTCGCGCGTCCGGGGTCGGACGGCCATGTGTACCAGGACCGTACCGGGGGTACTGAAGCCCACGCGGTGTATGTCGACAACAAAATCGATGTCGGCAACTGGACCATCACTCCGGGTGTACGTTTCGAACATATCCAGACCGAGTGGCATGACCGCCCGGTGCTCGACACTGCAGGCAAGCCAGTGCAGGAAAAACGCCGCAGCATCGAGAGTAACGAGCCGCTGCCGGCGCTGAGCGTGATGTATCACATGTCTGATGCCTGGAAACTGTTCGCCAACTACGAAACCTCGTTCGGCTCCCTGCAGTATTTTCAGCTCGGCCAGGGTGGCGCAGGTGACGAAACGGCCAATGGCCTGGAACCGGAAAAGGCCAAGACCTACGAGCTCGGTACGCGCTACAACGATGAGGTGTGGGGCGGTGAAGTGACGCTGTTCTACATCGACTTCGATAAAGAGCTGCAATACATCAGCAACGATGCGGGCTGGACCAACCTCGGCGCTACCACGCACCGGGGCATCGAGGCATCGGTGCACTACGACATGGCGGCGCTGGACCCACGGCTGGCCGGTCTTACCGCCAATGCCGGCTACACCTACACCCGCGCCGTCTATGAAGGAGAGATTCCGGACTTCAAGGGGCGTGACCTGCCGTTCTACTCGCGCCAGGTAGCAACCGCTGGCCTGCGCTACGACATCAATCGCTGGACCTACAACCTGGATGCCTTCGCCCAGTCCAAGCAACGCTCCCCCGGCGTGGCGGTGAATGCTGACGGTAGCTTCAGCAACAACTACATCACCGAAGGCACAGCGGATGGGCAGTACGGCGACATTCCGGGCTACGTCACCTGGAACGTGCGCGCCGGCTATGATTTCGGTCCGCAGGTGTCGAACCTGAAGCTGGGGGCCGGGGTGAAAAACATCTTCGACAAGCAGTACTTCACCCGCTCCAGCGACAACAACGCGGGCATGTACGTCGGCACGCCGCGCACGTTCTTCGTGCAGGCCAGCGTCGGGTTCTGAGAGACCGGGGTCGGAACGCCGCCGGGTGGCGTTCCGACGATGCTTTTAAACCTTCAACACTCTCCCGCCAATCGCCACCGCCAGCAGCAACAGCGCCATCAAGCCGAAGGCAAAACTCAAGCTGGCGGCATGGGCGACAAATCCGATCACCGCAGGCCCTGCGAGTATCCCCGCGTAACCCAAGGTGGTAATGGCCGGCACGGCGATGCTTTGCGGCATCACGGTCTGCTTGCCCACCGCGGTATACAGCACTGGGACGATGTTCGAGCATCCGGCTCCCAGCAGCGCATAGCCCGCCAGCGCCGCTTCCCAGCTGGGGGCGAACGTGGCCAGCAGCAGACCGGCCGCCGCCGCCGCCCCACCGAAGACAATGACCCGCGTTGCGCCCAGGCGACGCACGATGGCGTCACCGGTCAACCGGCCCACCGTCATGGTCAGTGCGAAAGCCGCGTAACCCAGGCCGGCGTAGGCCTTGTCGATGCCGCGTTCCTGCACCAGGAACACCGCGCTCCAGTCCAGGGCGGCACCTTCGGCGAGGAACACGATGAAACACATCCCGCCGATAAACAGCACGATACCGTGGGGAACAGCGAAGGCCGGCCCCGAACTTTCGCTGCCATAGGGCAGCATGTGCGGGGCAGCCTTGAGCAGTGCGACCAGCAGCAACACGATGACCACCAGCATCGCCCCCAGTGGCGCAAGCCCCAGGCCGAGCAGCGCACTGACGCCCGCCGCGCCGACGATTCCGCCCAGGCTGAACAACCCGTGAAACCCCGACATCATGTTTTTGCCACTGGCGCGCTCGACGATCACCGCCTGCAGGTTCACCGTCGAATCGACGGTGCCCAGGCCCGCGCCGAAC
Source organism: Pseudomonas sp. G5(2012) (assembly GCF_000408945.1). Classification (NCBI taxonomy): domain Bacteria; kingdom Pseudomonadati; phylum Pseudomonadota; class Gammaproteobacteria; order Pseudomonadales; family Pseudomonadaceae; genus Pseudomonas; species Pseudomonas sp. G5(2012). The sequence goes on along the minus strand of NZ_APIO01000006.1, from coordinate 81,008 downwards.
ATGAACAATGCGCCAATCAAGGCCGGAATCGACGATACCGTGGCCAGCAAAGGCAACGCGGCACAGATCAGCAAGGTGCCACCGGTCGCCACTTTGCGGCACCCGAAGCGCGTGGCCAGGATTCCAGCTATAGGCATCGCCAGTATCGAGCCCACACCGAGGCACAGCAGCAACAAACCCAGGGTGCCTTCGTCCAGCCCGGCCCGCGCCTTGGCATAGGGCACCAGCGGCGCCCACGCGGCGATGCCGAACCCGGCGATGAAAAAGGCGACGCGCGTGGACATCTGTTCCAGGCGCCCTGGCACGAATGAGGTCTGGGTGTTGAGGTTGGTCATATCAATCCTTGGAAAAATCGTCGCGTCTGCAACTGACAGTGATCAGGCCCTGAGGGTTCGCTCAGCGTCCGTGATCTGGCACGCCCACAGGCTGACATCCTTGCACAGCCAGACGGTGTTTCGCGATATGTTGTGCCAGAACCAGATGTCCAACAGGGAGGGCGCCATGGCGCGGATGTACGATGCACGGGGCAATATCTACAACGTGGTGGCGCCCGAGGCGCTGCGCCAGCAGGGCATCGACGTGCCCGATCAGGCAGACCGCGCCGCTCAAACTCGCGAAGACTGGGCGCTGGCCGCCATCGAAGCGTGCTGTGCCTGGGCGCCCGGCACGCAACCGCCGGGCAGCAAGGATCATTGCAGCGACGGTTTGCTGGTCGGGCCGTTTCAGTCATCGCCGCCCTTTGACCTGTTGATCGTCAACACCGACGGCACACTGGCCGAGCGCAGCGGCAACGGGCTGACGATTTTTTCCCAGGCGTTGAGCGATCAGGGACTGTTTCCGAGCGATGAAGCCTGCGTACTCAGGGTACATCACGACAAATCCGACACACCCTCGCCGGGGCAAACATCGGTGAAAGCCGCGCAAGTCGAGGGTGCGCAGGGTTTCTGGCTAGACCTGGGCCAGCCTGGCTTCGGGCCATCGGCGGTCAGTGCCGTTGACGTTGAAGCTGTGCAGTTGAACGGCCGTGAGCTCAGCCACGTGCGTCAGTTGTCAGCACTTAATGGCGCCTGGTCGCGCAGTCAGTTTGCCAGGGTCGGCAATCCGCATTGCGTGACGCTGGTGGACAGTGCCGAGGCCTTGCCGGGCAATGAGCAGATGAGGCAATCGCCATTGGCCGAGGGACTGATGCGGATCGCCTATGCGATGCCTGCAGGTGCAGGTAAACCCTGTCCGGCAGGGATTAATCTGCAATGGGCGATGCGTGAGTCCGAAGGTCATGTTGTCGCGCGGGTGTTCGAGCGCGGGGAAGGGCCGACGGCGTCCTCGGGGACGAGTGCGTCGGCGGTGGCGTGTGCGGCGTGGCGGGTAGGTTGGGTGAGTGCCGGCGAGGTGAAAGTGGTAATGCCGGGTGGTACGGCGCCGATTTTGCTGGAAGAGGAGCAGGGGGAGCTGAGTCGGGTCAGCCTGTTTGGTACGGCTCGATTAGTGAGGTGAATTTGAGATCGCCTTCGCGAGCAGGCTCGCTCCCACAGTAGTTTTTTGTCGTTCACAAAACTGTGGGAGCGAGCCTGCTCGCGAAGGGGTCAGTCCAATCACAGCAACCTTCAGATCTGCTCGCTGGAGAACTCCACCACCGGCATCGTGCGCTTCATCAATACCTTGCCGCCGCGTACCGAATACAGCGGCAAGCCCTGGCTGCGGATCACCTCGTAATCGCTTTCCGCCGAGAGGATCAGCAGATTCGCCGGCCGTCCGGGTTCGAGCCCGTAGCGCTCACCCAGGGCCATGGCCTTGGCGCTGTTGACGGTGACCAGGTCCAGGGCGTTTTGCAGGTTGCGATACCCGAGCATGTGGCAGATATGCAGGCCGGCTTCGAGCACCCGCAGGATGTTACCGTTGCCCAGCGGGTACCAGGGGTCGACGATCGAGTCCTGGCCGAAACATACGTTCATGCCGGCTTCCAGCAGTTCGTTGACCCGGGTCACGCCCCGGCGTTTCGGGAAATTGTCGAAACGTCCTTGCAGGTGAATGCTTTCGGTAGGGCAGGAGACAAAGCTGATCCCTGCGTGCCCAAGCAGGCGAAACAGCTTGGCGCAGTAGGCGTTGTCGTACGAGCCCATGGCCGTGGTATGGCTGGCGGTGACCCGCGAGCCCATGTCGCGGCTGCGGGCTTCTTCGGCCAGCACTTCAAGGAAGCGTGACTGCGGGTCGTCGGTTTCATCGCAATGCACGTCCACCAGGCAGCCCGTGCGCTCGGCCAGGTCCATGAGGAACTTCACCGAGCTGACGCCCTGGTCGCGGGTGTACTCGAAGTGCGGAATGCCGCCTACCACATCGGCACCCATGCGGATGGCTTCCTCCATCAGCTCGCGGCCATTGCGGTATGACTCGATACCTTCCTGGGGGAATGCGACGATCTGCATGTCGACCAGATGCCGGCTTTCTTCGCGCACCTCGAGCATGGCCTTGAGCGCCGTGAGCTGCGGGTCGGTGACGTCGACGTGGGTGCGCACGTGCTGGATACCATGGGCGGCAAGAGCCTGGAGGGTTTTCCTGGCGCGAACCCTGGTGTCTTCTTCGGTGATGGTGACCTTGCGCTCACCCCAGCACTCAATGCCTTCGAACAGCGTGCCGCTCATGTTCCAGCGCGGCTCGCCAGCGGTCAGGGTGGCGTCGAGGTGGATGTGCGGCTCGACGAAGGGCGGCACCACCAGGTTGCCACCGGCGTCCAGATCGTCGGGGCCCAGGGTCGGCGCTTCGGTCTGCCGGGCGATGTTGCTGATCAGGCCGTTTTCCAGGTGCAACTCATGCAGGCCTTCCTGGTTGCGCAGCCGGGCGTTGATGATGTGCATCGGGCAGATCCTTTCAGAGAACCGTTTGGACAATAGCTCTACGTTAGCTCGGCAGCGGCGAATGCCGCCAGTGGTCTTTTCGCGGATGTACACTCTCTACTGTCAGGCCGTCATATCCAGCGGCAAAAAACGCATCAGCGCAGCGACAACGGCTTCAGGCGCATCCTCCTGCACCAGATGCCCGGCGTTGGCCACCGCATGAAACTGCGCTCCAGGTATCATCTGCTGCAAGGCACGCCCGCGATCGATGGGAATCCATTGGTCGTCCTTTCCCCAGAGAATCTGCACTGGGCAGCGAATCGTCGGGTACAGCCCCTCGGCCTCGCGGGTGTAGCGTTCGTCCATTTGCGCGATCTGCCGATAGAATCCCGCTTGCCCAGGATCACCCAACCACGGTTGCACGTAGGGTGCGAGTTCGTCATCCGGGATGTTTCGCTTGATTGCCCCGCGAATATAAGCCGCCACGATGGCTCGCTGGATATAGTCCGGCACACCACTGAAAGCGGCTTCGTACTGACGGACATGCTGCACGAAAGGAGACCCCCAGGGCGTTAGCGCCACCGGATCGATCAATGTCAGGCTGCGGTAATCCTTGCCGTTGAGCAAATGGCTGCGCAGGGCGGTTGCCCCGCCAAAGTCGTGGGCCACCACATCCGGGCGGTCCAGGCCCCAGTGTTCCAGCAATTGGGCCAACAGTTGGTTTTGTACTCCCAGGGAGACATCGCCATCGACCTTTTCCGATTGCCCGTAGCCCAGCAAGTCGAAGTAGTACACCCGGTGGGTGGCGATGAAGTGCGGCGCAATCCGATGCCAGACAAACGAAGAGAAGGGCGTGCCGTGCACGAACACCAGCGGCGGTCCATCGCCGCGTACGGCGTAGCGAACGTTATGCCCATTGAAACGATAGCTTTGAGCCAGCGGCCAGTCAGTCATTTGCGTGTCCTCTTGGCGGATGCAAGGGCAAAGCATAGGCATAAAAAAACCACCGGTCTCGGTGGTTTTTTTGATCGAATGGCTCACTCGCCGCGATAGATGCACCCACTGGTGCAGGTCTCGTGAATCCGGATGGCGCTCAATTCCGGCAGCAGCGGCTTGAGTTCAGCCCAGATGAATTTGGCCAGCACTTCACTGGTCGGATTCTCCAGGCCAGGAATATCGTTCAGGTAGTTGTGGTCCAGACGCTCGTACAACGGCTTGAAGATCGCCTTGATTTCCGAGAAATCACGAATCCAGCCAGTATGCGGGTCGAGGTCGCCACTGAGGTGAATCGCCACTTTGAACGAGTGACCGTGCAGGCGGCCGCACTTGTGACCGTCCGGGACGTGAGGCAGGCGGTGGGCGGATTCGAAGGTAAATTCTTTGAAGATTTCCACAGTGGTTTCAGCTCTGTTCAGGTGGCGATCGCCGCGGCGATGTGGGCAGATGGCGAGTTTAACAGCTTGTCCTGACTAAAGGGTCAGCAAGCGTTCGGCGAGATGACCGTTGGCCGTCAGTTCGAGAAACTCGTCGCCCAGGCGGCGGCTTTCCTCCATCGTCGTGCGCCAGTATTTCTGGCGGCTCGGGGCGTCGCCCATGAAGCGCTTGAAGTCATTACGATCCGGCAATTTGCCATAAGGCAGGCGCGCCAGGTATTCCTTCGATGGTGCCAGCAACACCACATCCTGCAAGCGCGCAGGGCAGGCGCGGCGCCACGGCAAGGTCTTGTCGAACCAACCGGGAATCACCCGGTCGGTGAAGTGCGGATACAGCACGATGTCATTGCCGCTGTAGGGCAGGTCCAGGTGATAGTCCAGCAGGCCGCCATCGCGGAACGTGCCCGCACCAGCGCCTGGCAGGTGGCGAACGCCTTCCATCACCATCGGGATCGAACCCGAGGCCAGCAGGGCCTGGCGTAGATTGGAGGTGTCCAGTGCGACGAAGCGCGACGGGAAGTCGTTCAGCGCGTTAACCGGTGGTGCCAGGCGCGGGTCGTGGATGATCAGCCGTTCGAAGTGCCGGGCCAGCCGCGCACGACCGCGCAGGTTATCGGCGATCACCGACGACAAGCCCAATCCCAGGCGGCCACGGTGGTCGTCCGCGAGCAAGCCGTGACTTTTGACTACCATGATGTTCAAGCGATAGTAGGGGTTGTCGAGCAGGGTCGCGTCACGACCATCGAGCAGATCATCGAGCATGCGCCGCGAGCTTTGGCTGATCTGCGCCATGGTTACGCCTTTGGCGAAGTTTTGTTCGGTATAGAGGTGGCCAAGGCGCCGCAAGCCTTCGGCAGCATCCGGCAGGCAGGCGCTGGCAAAGCGCCACGAGCCCACCGATGCGCCGATCAACGAGCGCTCGCGCGGTGCCGCCGGCAGCCATTCGCCGAACAATGCCAGGTCCAGCCCCTGAATCCCCAGGGCTTTGGGCCCGCCAGCCGCGCCGGGTAGCGTGCCAACATCCGCAGCGCTCAAGCCACGCTCGCGAATGCGCGCCAGCGCCCTGGCGCCGGCCTTGAGGGTCAGGGAGGGGAACTTGATATGGATAGCGGTCATACCGGTCTCGAATGCGGGCGAACGAGCGGATTATAAGCGTGTAGGTGACGCAATTTCCGTGATGCAATGTCCGCCTTTAGTAGATACCCGCTTCAGCAGTCGGTTTACTGGCGTGACGTGACCTTGTCCGACGAGGCCACCGTGCCGCTGCCGCAATTGATGTAAGAAGAGGATTTCAGCCAGCGCTGGTCCGGGTAGTAGGAAAACAACAGCTGCCCATCTTTCATCGAGTCGATCAGGCGGTGAGCGATGGCCGGCCTGACCGCCGGGCAGCCGAGGCTCCTGCCGATCCGGCCGTTGGCGCGGGCCAGCACCGGGCTGACATAGGGCGCGCCGTGAATGACGATTGCCCGGTCGAAAGCGTTATCGTTGAAGCCAGGCTCCAGGCCTTCCATGCGCAACGAATAACCGTTCTGGCCGACATAACTCTGTTGGGTACGGTACAGGCCCAGGCTGGTTGCGAAACTTTCGTTCTGGTTGGAGAACTGGGTCGCCATGTTTTCGCCGCTGTTACGGCCATGGGCAACCAGTTCGTGGAACAGCAGCTTGCGTTTTTTCAGGTCGAACACCCACAGGCGCTGTTCGGTAGAAGGCAGGGAATAATCGATCACTGCTAGTCTCTGTGCCGGTGCTGCACCTTGGGCACGGGTACACTGTGTTGCGCGAACCGCCAGGGCAATGACCTTGGCATTGGCGTTTGGAGCAGCTTTGGCCAGCGCGACTTCGAGCGAATCGGCGTAGGCTGATGGAAGGATAGCCGACGTCAGCAACAGGGCTGTCAGGAAGCCAAAGCGATGTAGCGCCATAAAAATGTCTCATCAGGAATATGTCGAGTCTAGCAGCGAGTTGAACGCTAGCCCTTTGATTACAGGCGATTAAGGATTATCCATGGGTCAATTAACAAGGTTATTCGTCATAAGCCGCGTATTTTTTATGGTCTTTCTGATCAGCGGCACTGCTGTGGGTGAAACTTCGCCGATCGTGCCGGTATCTCCGGCGTCAGTGAGTGTGCTTGGTGCAGCGCCCGATGACGAAATCGGCCAGGCGATCCAGGCGCAGCTCGAACCCTTGCAATCGGCATTTCCTCCGCTGCTGACCTCACGCAAACATCAACGGGTGGATGTGGCCCGGGTGGTGCTGGATTTTTATTCGCACCGCAATTTCCGCGCCGCGTGGATGAACGGGCGAGATGTCAGCCAGTTGCTCAAGGGCCTGGATGATACCCAGGCCGATGGCTTGGTTCCTGCCGATTATCGGGCCGGCGAGCTGGCCCAGGCGCAACTGGCGTTGCAGGCCACGGCGCCAACCCCGGCGCAATGGGCGGCTTTCGATATTGCGGCGACCCGCACGTACGTCACGGCGTTGCTGCAGTTGCGCCGGGGCAAGGTTGACCCGGCACGCCTGGATTTTCATTGGAACTTCGAACCCGAGGGCATCGATCCTCGCGAAGACATGAACACCTTCTTCACCGCCCTGGATGCTCACGACGTGGCTCGCGCTTTCGCCCAAGCGCCACCCCAGGAAGCCGTTTATCGCAGCCTGCGCGAGAGCCTTGCGCAATTGCGCAAGGTCCGCGATGCCGGTGGTTGGCCGAAAGTCGCCGAAGGGCAGTCGCTCAAGCCCGGCATGGACAATGCTGCTGTCAAGCAGTTGCGCGCGCGCCTGGTGGCCGCCGGGTACCTGGACCCGCAAAAGTCCAAGCGTACCGATTACGACGACAGTGTCATTGCCGCGGTGAAGAAATATCAGCTTGAACAATACCTTGGCGCAGATGGCGTGGCGGGCGCGGGAACCCTGGCGGCGCTGAATGTACCGGTCGAGGCGCGAATCGACCAGGTGCGGGTGAACATGGAGCGGGCGCGCTGGTTGCTCTATAAGCTGCAAGGCACTTTTGTCATCGTCGATATCGCTGGCTACAAGGTCGCCCTGTACCGCGACGGTCAGCCGATCTGGCGTTCCCGGGTGCAGGTCGGCAAACCGTTTCGCAGCACGCCGGTGTTCCAGTCCGAAATCACCTACGTCACCTTCAACCCCACCTGGACCGTTCCGCCAACGATTCTCGTCAAGGATATGTTGCCCAAGATCCAGCAGAATCCGGGTTACCTGGCGGCCAACCGGATTCGCGCCCTGGATCGGCAAGGCAATACGCTCGACCCGTCGACCGTCGACTGGTCCAATGCGCGCGGCATCACCCTGCGCCAGGACGCCGGCCCGGATAACTCGCTCGGGCAGGTGGTGATCCGGTTCCCCAACGACTATGCGATCTACCTCCACGATACCCCGCACCGCGAGCTGTTCTCCAAATCCATGCGTGCCACCAGCTCCGGTTGCATCCGGGTGGAGAATCCATTGCAGCTGGTTGAACTGCTGTTCAACGACCCTGTGCGCTGGAACGCGGCGGGTATTCAAAGGCAACTGGCCAACGGCAAGACTCAAAACATCAAGCTTCCCGTCAAGGTGCCCGTGCTGCTGGCCTATTGGACAGTGGATCTGAATAGCGACGGACGGGTGACGTTCAAACCGGACGTTTACGGTTACGATTCGCCAGTGCTTCGACTCTTGAACCAGCCTTCCAAGTTGCCTGCCCTGGAGTTGCAACGAGCAGAGCCGTCACTGGTCGTTACGGGTCAAGACACGCTGTAGCCCTGGCGCCTTGTCGAGAAGCCAGGCCGGGGGGACCCATTGAGAACCATGGACATGAAAATGGGTCACAGTTGATCAGTAAATAGGGATAGGGATAGGGATATTGACGATGGATGTTGCCGACAAAAAAACGACACTCATTTCCCGGGCGCTTCGGGTGCACGACCTGGATGAGTGTCGCAACATTCAAAAGGGGCCCGTGTTCATCGTGGCGTCGGGTAAATCGGCCAAGGATTTCCCGTTGCACAAGTATGCTGGCGTTCCAATGATCAGCATGAACGGTGCCATTTCGAAATTCACGGGTACAGGTATCAAGCCGTACTTTTATGTGTGTACCGACCAGGGTTTTTCCGAGCAACAGCCGGAATTGTTCACCGAGGCCATGCGCATCAGCGAGCGGGTTGCGCTGTGGGAAAAACATGTCTGGCACACCTCGCTTAAGCCCCAAGGCAAGCTGTACTTGCTGAGCCGGGCACCCAGATTGGTGTGGAGTGATTTTTTCAGGGCTGACAAAGACCTCGTCAGGGTCCGCAAGCTAGGCAGGGGGCGGAGTAAAACCCTGGGTTTCAGCAAGAACCTCAAGCGCGGTTTTTTTGACGCGCGTACCGTCGCCTACCTGGCGCTGCAGCTTGCCTATCACCTGGGATTCAACCGGGTGTTCCTGGTGGGAGTCGACCTGGACCCGACAGCGGGGCGCTTCTATGAAGTCCCAGGCAAATTCGTTTCTCCCTGCGTGCTCGACGACCATTTTCAGACGAGAATCCTGCCGTCGTTCGAGATCTTGTCGAAGCAAGTCATCAACGAGGATTTTCAGGTCTACAACTTGTCCGACGTCTCGAAAATTCCATCGCGATTGATTCCTCGGATGACCCTGGAAGAGCTCGACAGGTTGCTCTGACGGATTGTTCGACTGCACGACATCAAACATTTCGAATGACTCTCGTGGTGGAACGCGTTCGTGGCTGTGCCAAAGTATCGGCTTTTGACCGGCCCAATGTCGGTCGGTGTTATTTGCACTGAAGTCACCCCGAAGGAACGTGCCGATGAAAAGACTTTACGCCGCAGTCGCGCTGATCGTGTTGACGTTCGCCAGCGTGGGCCCGAGCAGCGCCCGGGATTCAGGGGGCGCCAGGCCGCAATCCGTGGCGGGGGTGTTCGACTACTATCTGTTGGTGCTGTCCTGGTCACCTACCTACTGCCTGACCCATCGTGACGACGCGCAATGTTCCGGCAAAGGCTATGGCTTTGTACTTCACGGCCTCTGGCCGCAATACGCCCGGGGTGGTTGGCCGAAGTCCTGCGCGCCGAGGGTGAAGCTCTCGCCAGAGGAGCGGGCGAAGGGCTTGATGCTGTTCCCGACCAACAAGCTGCTCGAGCACGAATGGGCCAAGCACGGCACATGCAGCGGCCTCGGCGCCATCGGTTACCTGGAGGCCTCCGACAAGGCCTTGGGCGCGGTCAGGATTCCCGAGCAACTGCAACCCTTGAATAACACGCTTTATTTTTCAGCCCGGGACATTGAGCAGATGTTTCGCCAGAGCAATCCGGGGTTGCCGGGGGACGGCATTGCGGTGATCTGCAACGGGCCGCAGTTGTCGGAGGTTCGGGTCTGCATGGACAAGGACCTGGCGTTCGCGTCTTGTGGCACAGGAGTGAAGACACGATGCCGCGCCGGGGATATCCGGGTTCCACCTTTGCGGTGATGGTGCTTCACCCGAGCTCCAGTCCTGCCTGGACCACCGACAGCAGATTGTTTTCGGTCAGCGCGACCGCATCCGGTTGCGCTACGGCTTGTTCGATTACTTGTAGCCACCAATGTGTTGCGCCGTGTTCGTCCACGGTGCGCAACAGGGCCAGTTCGTTGCCTTTGCAGTGGATTTCGACCCGCCCCTCTCCATCCGCCGTGAAGCGTGCAACGGGATCGAGCGTGATGCTGTGGTGATTGCCGGTGATCACCAACTGGTCGATGGCATAGTCGAAGGTGTCGCCCTGCGGGTGGCTCTCGAACACGTGAGTGGGGTTGCGCCGCAAGACCAGGCCGGCCTCGGTCAATGGCTGTAACCAGGCCTCGATCCGGTGATACAGCTCGTAGACCTGGCCCGGCCAACTATCGATCGCCTGATCGATGCCGGAGGGCCGGGTCTGTTTCAGTTTTATGGCCAGCTCGTCTGCCTTGCTCATTTCATTTCCCTGTCGTGGTGTAACACTCATCGTAGCTCCTTGATGGTGATGTGGCAGTTGTCCTGCGTCATGTCGCTGACGGTTTCCAGGGGGTGGTTAAACATTTGGTATCTGCTGCGCTTTTCTCGCGGGTAACATCGTAGACTTGGCGCCCAAAACCAGAGGCATGGGGGTGTCGCTCGTGCCTTGTCCTTTCAGGGAGCGCTTTTTGCCAACACGCCTTGATGAGTTGTATCACGCCCAAGGCATCGCCTTGAAACGCATACCGCTGCGCAACGCCGCAGTGTTGTTTATCGGCGCGGTGTGCCTGTGCCTGTGCGCCTTGCTTTATTTGCAACTGGAACAGTCCCGGCGCCATGACCTGAGCCAGGCCCAGGTCGCTTCGTCGAACCTGACGCGGGCCATGGCGCAGCAGGCCGAAGACACCTTCATGCAAGCCGATCTGGTGCTGACCAGCCTGGTGGACTGGATTCAGGCCGACGGATTCGGTCCAGCCCAACGTCCACGTTTGCAGAAGACCTTCGTCCGGCGGGTGCAGGCGCTGGATCAATTGCACGGCATCCTGTTGTTCGACCAAAAGGGCCAGTGGGTCGTGACCTCGTTTGAAGCACTGCCTCGCGGCAACGGCGTGGCAGATCGCGAATACTTCAGGTTTCACCAGCAGAACATTTCTTCCGTGGCGCACATCGGCCCGGCCATCCGTAGTCGGGAAAATGGCGAATGGATCATTCCGATCTCCAAGCGGGTCAATGACAGGAAGGGTCAGTTCCAGGGGGTGCTGCTGGCCGGGATCAAGATGTCGTACTTCGAGCAGTTCTTCAAAGGCTTCAGTATCGACGACAACGGCGCGATGTTCCTGGCATTGACCGATGGCACGTTGCTCGCCCGTCGGCCCTATGTGCAAGCGCAGATCGGTACGTCATTGGCCAAGGGTGAAATCTTTCAGAACCTGCTGCCCCGCGCGACTTCCGGCAACGCGATGTTCGCCTCAGAGATGGATTCGATTGTCCGCCTGCATGGTTATCGGCAGCTGGAGGCCTACCCGCTGGTGGTCTCGGCGGCATCGTCGCGGGACTCGATTCTCGCGGACTGGTACGACACGGTATTTCGCTCCAGCGCCATCGTCGTGTTGGTCATTCTGGGCATCGGACTGATCGGCTGGGTGTTCATACGCCAGGTGCGTGTGGGTGAGCAGGTCGAGGCGGACTTACGACAAGCTCAGCAAGCACTTGAGCTGATTGCCACCCACGACAGCCTGACCGGCCTGGCCAATCGCCGGTTGTTCGAGCGGGCCCTCGATATCGAATTCGGGCGCGGTGCCCGCCAACAAAGCCCGCTGAGCCTGATCATGCTCGATATCGATTTTTTCAAGCGGTACAACGATACCTACGGTCATGTGGTGGGCGATCACTGTCTGGCCGAAGTGGCACGTGCCGTGAAAAGTTGCTGCCATCGCAAAGCCGATCTGGCGGTGCGATACGGTGGCGAAGAGTTTGCGGTGTTGCTGCCTGACACCGATATCCAGGGCGCCATGAACCTTGCCGAACAGATTCGCCGCGGCGTAATGGACAAGAACATCAGCCATTCGGGATCGCCCTGCGGATACGTGACCGTCAGCCTCGGTTGCTATTCGTTCGTGCCAACGGGGCGCGATAGCGTGGAAGTGTTCATCCAGCGCGCCGACGCGGCGCTGTATCAGGCCAAGCATTCGGGCAGGAACCGTTCGGCGACGTTGTCGGTGGAGGGCGGGGCGCAGGCACTCGTGCGATCAGACCGCTGACGTGGCTGCGCGACTACCGGTAGCCGATTGTCTGCCTGTCAGAACTTGTTCAATTGATCGTCTAGAGTTCCGATAGCTCTGCCACTCCCGGCAGATCTCCCCATCGCAAGGACGATCGCCACTATGTCGATAACCCAAGCTTTGTCCTCCATAGCCCTTATTGTTGCGTCCAGCGCGGTCTTTCCGCTGGTCAGTCAGGCGCAATCGAAAATCACCGCCGAAGAAGCGCATGCCATTGGCGTGGATGCCTACGTTTACTTTTATCCGCTGTTGACCATGGACATCACCCGCAAGCAATTCACCAACATCGAACCGGGCAAGGAGTTCGGCAAAGGTCCGATGAACATGTTTGTGAGTGTGCCAGAGTACCCGCCTGCGAATTTCAAAGGGGTGGTGCGTCCCAATTTCGACACGTTGTATTCCATTGCCTGGCTCGACCTGACCAAGGAACCGCTGGTCATCGCTGCGCCAGACACAGCCGGACGCTTCTATTTGCTGCCGATGCTCGACATGTGGAGTGACGTATTCGCTTCGCCAGGCTGGCGCACCACCGGAACCGACGCTGCGCAGTTCCTGGTGACGCCACCGGGATGGACCGGCACAGTGCCTGCGGGACTGAACCATCTGCCGGCGCCGACGCCTTTTGTCTGGGTGATCGGGCGAACCAAGACCGATGGCGCGGGGGACTACGCGGCGGTGCACAAGATCCAGGCCGGCTACACCGTGACGCCGTTGTCTCGGCTGGGCAAAGGTGCTGAACCGGTCAGCGTCAAGATCGACCCGGCCGTGGACATGAAGACCCCGCCGAAAATCCAGGTCGACACAATGTCGGCGGCCGACTACTTCGCCTACGCCGCCGAACTGCTCAAGGTGCATCCGGCCCACGGCACCGATCAGCCGCTACTGGCGCAAATCAAGCGCATCGGCATCGAACCTGGCAAGTCGTTCAGCATGGATGCCCTGGACCCTGAGATAAAAGCTGCCTTGGAGACTGCGCCCAAGGACGCGCAAGCACTGATGGCGTGGAAGGTGCCTACCCTCGCACGGGTGGTCAACGGCTGGTCGATGAACACCGACACCATGGGTGTCTACGGCAACTACTACCTCAAGCGCGCGATCGTGGCGCAGGTGGGGCTCGGCGCGAATCTGCCGGAAGACGCGATCTATCCGTTGAATATCGGTGATACAAATGGCAATGCCCTCGACGGCGCGCACAAATACGTGCTGCATTTCGCCAAGGATGAAGTGCCTCCAGTGAATGCCTTCTGGTCGATCACGCTGTACGACCCTGAAGGTTTCCAGGTAGGGAACGAGCTCAACCGATTCGCGGTCAGCAGCTGGATGCCGTTCAAGAACAACGCTGACGGCTCGCTCGATATCTATTTCCAGAATGAAAACCCTGGCAAGGACCTGGAAGCCAATTGGCTGCCGGCGCCCAAGGGGCCGTTCAACCTGACCATGCGCTTGTACGGTCCGAAGTCCGAGGCCTTGAACGGCAAGTGGAATCCGCCAGCGGTCAAGCAGATGTAGTGCGGGCAATCGAGGCAGCCGACGATGATCCGTCATCGGCTGCCTTTACGCGTTCAGCTGCCCGTCCCGCCGCCAGCCCCGCCAGCCCCGCCGGTCCCTCCGCCAGCCGCCCCGGTGCCCCCTCCGGCACCCGAACCGCTGTTGCTGCCCGCGCTTCCACTTGATGAGCCGGTTGCACCACCGTCACCGGCGTTGCCGCCCGAGGGCGAGCTCGGCGTGTTGTCCGGTGGCATGACCGGCCCGCTGGTTGCGCCGGATTTAGTGCCCGCCGCCTCAGCACCATCGCCGGCTGCGAAGGTGGCCAGGGAGGCCGCGCAAAGCAATCCAGCGAGAAACAGCGAAGTGATTCTGGTGTTTTTCATGGTCCGTCTCCAAAAGATGGGTCGTTACCTGAAGTTGGTGTGAAGGGCAGGGCGGTTGGTGCCGGTTGCATGACGAGTGGCAGGCTATGGTGGACCGAACACCTGGCAGGCCGTGCGGTCACACCCATGAGACCCAGCCAAACGGGACGGTGGTCATGAAAAAGCTGCGAATTGCGACATTCAACGTCAACGGCATGCGCGCTCGCCTGCCAAATCTGTTGGCCTGGCTTGAGCGCGAACAACCGGATATCGCCTGCCTCCAGGAACTCAAGTCGGCCGACAGTGCGTTTCCCGCCGCGCAGCTAGAGGCCATCGGCTACGGAGCGATCTGGCAGGGGCAGGCGTCGTGGAACGGGGTGGCGATTCTGGCACGCGATGCGCAGCCACTGGAAAGCCGTCGAGGTCTGCCGGGCGATGACGAGGATAATCACAGTCGATACCTGGAAGCTGCCGTACACGGGATTGTGGTGGGTTGTCTGTACTTGCCCAACGGCAACCCGCAACCAGGGCCGAAGTTCGATTACAAACTGGCCTGGTTCGAGCGCCTGATACGTTACGCAAAGGCGCTGCAGGGCAGTGAGCATCCGGTGGTACTGGCGGGTGACTACAATGTGGTTCCCACCGACCTCGACATCTATAACCCACGTTCCTGGCTCAAGGATGCCTTGCTGCAACCCGAGAGCCGCGAGTGTTATCAGCGTCTGCTGGACCAGGGTTGGACCGATGCTCTGCGACACCTGTATCCGAACGAGCGGGTCTACACCTTCTGGGATTATTTTCGCCAGCACTGGCAGAAGAACTCAGGGTTACGCATCGATCACCTGTTGCTCAACCCGGCCTTGAGTCCATACCTGGAGGACGCGGGTGTCGATGCCTGGGTGCGCAACGAACCCCATGCCAGCGACCATGCGCCCACCTGGATTCAGTTGAGCTCGCGTAAGCGCCGTTGAGTGTTCTTGCCGGCCGATTGGCTAAATCAATTGTCGGCCGTACCCCTTCATCCCTTATACATAGCGTCCACAGCTTGCGTGCATAAGGATCAAGCGATGAGCGAGCCAAGTCTGGCAAACACTGTTTCCTATCTAAAGCGCCTGGGATTCGACGCTCCCCCGGCACCTACGCTTGAAACCCTGCGCCTGCTTCAATTGCGTCACACCGGCGCCTTCGCGTTTGAAAACCTCACCACGCTGGCGGGCGAGCCGGTGCGCATCGACTTGGCGTCGATCGAGCATAAGGTCCTGCAGGATGGGCGCGGCGGTTACTGCTACGAACTCAACTATCTGTTTCTGGTCTTGCTCCAGGCGCTCGGCTTCGACGCGCGGGGTATCAGCGGGCGCGTGGTCATGGGCCAGCCGGAGGGCGCCTGGACCGCGCGTACGCACCGCTTGAGCCTGGTGACGCTCGATGGCGTGCGCTACATCACTGACGTCGGCTTCGGCGGCATGGTGCCCACGGCACCGCTGTCGCTCGACAGCCGCGGTGAACAATGGACTCCCCACGAGCCGTATCGCATTGAGCAGCACGTTGACGGCTACACCCTTCGCGCCAAGGTCGCGAATGAATGGCGGCCCATGTACATCTTCGACCTGCAGCGCCAGGAGGACATCGATTACGCCGTTGGCAACTGGTATGTCTCGACCCACCCCGAATCACCGTTCGCCAGGCAATTGATGGTGGCCCGAACCGGGGAAGGGTGGCGACGGACCCTCAATAACGGCAGCTTTGCAATCCATCGTACAGGGCAGGACAGTGAACGCCGGGAAGTGGCCGACCTGCAGGAGTTGATTGGCGTGCTGGAAAGCGAGTTCGAGATTCGGGTACCCACGCATGCGTCGTTGATGCACACACTTGAGCGATTGATAGCGCCGCAATAGTCGACGCATCGTGCACACAAAAAAAGTGCGGATTGGATCAATTTGCACCTTTTCCGTGCTTTTCTAAGGCCGGGCATCAGGCTCCATCACCCGCTGAATTTCGCTGAGGGCTTGCGCGAGCTTTTTTTCCAGGTTTTTCAACTCAGAGGCGGTGATCCCCTTTTTCAGGTGCCTGCCAGTGCTGCCTTCTGTTTTGTCATGCCCGGTCAGCAACGCCCTGCGCAGCGTGTTGTTGATCGCGGTCTGGTAGCCATAACCCTCGCTCTCCGCGAGCGCGCGTGCCGCTTCGATGACGACGTCATCGAGCATGATGGTGATACGGGTCTTGCCTTTGCTGGAGGCAACTGCCCCACGCCTGGCATGGCTGAAGTCGTACTCGTCTTTCATGGGTCAAGCCTCCAGATACTGGCGGCGCTCGTTTTTGCTGGCGAGGCGCGCGGAAATGATTCGAACGAAATTCGGGTCACGATGGGTGTACGCCACGACCAGCAAACGACCTTTGCCGTCCAGCCCCATGATGATCCAGCGCTGTTCATCATGATGATTGTCCTCAAGGGTCAGCGCCCGTTCATCATGGAACACTGGCTCCGTCTCTGCGAGGCTGATACCCAGGTGCTTGAGTTTATTGGCTGCGTTCTTCGCCCTGTGATACTGAATTTCGAATGACTTCATTGTGCATACTTTATATGTATATGAAAGAGGGCGATCACTACCGATGGTCACCAGGAATTCAAAAGACTAGTGGGCGCGGGAGAATGGGGCGCGCGGATGTATTTCAAGGTTTTTTACGATGTGATGCGCGATGGCACACAGCCTGCATGAACGACCGTTCATAATTTGACTGGCAAGTTGTATACAACTCTATAGACATTTGTCCTGGATCTTGAATACAGTGTGCGCATAACAAAAACCAGGGAACCCCCTAACATGAAAACGCCCCATGTTTCACACCAACGGCCTGAAGATGAAAATCTCGGGATCGGCGCGAATATGGCTTACGGCCTGCAACATGTTCTGACCATGTACGGTGGCATCGTCGCGGTGCCCTTGATCATTGGGCAGGCGGCCGGGCTGTCGCCGGCGGACATCGGTTTGTTGATTGCTGCTTCATTGTTTGCGGGGGGGCTGGCCACGTTGCTGCAAACCCTGGGTCTACCGTTTTTCGGTTGTCAGTTGCCGCTGGTGCAGGGCGTGTCGTTTTCCGGCGTCGCGACCATGGTGGCGATTGTCAGCAGTGGCGGCGAGGGCGGGTTTCAGTCGATCCTGGGGGCGGTCATAGCCGCTTCCCTGATCGGATTGCTGATCACGCCGGTGTTCTCGCGAATTACCAAGTTCTTCCCGCCGCTGGTCACGGGCATCGTGATCACCACCATCGGTCTAACGCTGATGCCGGTGGCGGCACGCTGGGCCATGGGTGGCAACAGTCACGCCCCTGACTTTGGCAGCATGGCCAACATCGGGTTGGCAGCGGTGACGCTGGTGCTGGTGCTGTTGCTGAGCAAGATCGGCAGCGCCACCATCTCAAGGTTATCGATCCTGCTGGCGATGGTCATCGGTACGGTCATCGCGGTGTTCCTTGGCATGGCGGATTTCTCGTCCGTCGGCCAGGGGCCAATGTTCGGTTTCCCGACACCTTTTCACTTTGGTATGCCGACCTTCCACTTCGCGGCAATCCTGTCGATGTGCATCGTGGTCATGGTGACCCTGGTGGAGACCTCGGCGGATATCCTGGCCGTGGGTGAAATCATCGACACCAAGGTCGATTCCAAGCGCCTGGGCAACGGTTTGCGCGCGGACATGCTGTCGAGCATGATCGCCCCGATCTTCGGCTCCTTCACCCAAAGCGCCTTCGCCCAGAACGTCGGGCTGGTGGCGGTGACCGGCATCAAGAGCCGTTATGTGGTGGCCACCGGCGGCCTGTTCCTGGTGATCCTCGGCCTGCTACCGTTCATGGGGCGTGTGATTGCCGCCGTGCCGACCTCCGTCCTCGGCGGTGCCGGTATCGTGCTGTTCGGCACCGTTGCGGCCAGCGGCATTCGCACGCTGTCCAAGGTCGACTACCGCAATAACGTCAACCTGATCATCGTCGCGACCTCCATCGGTTTCGGCATGATCCCGATCGCCGCGCCGAACTTCTACGATCACTTCCCAAGCTGGTTCGCCACGATCTTCCATTCGGGCATCAGCTCTTCGGCAATCATGGCCATCGTGCTCAACCTGGCCTTCAACCACCTGACCGCCGGTAACTCCGACCAGCAGTCGGTGTTTGCGGCGGGCACCGAGCGGGTGTTGCGCTACCAGGACCTGGCGGCGTTGCGCGAAGGGGATTACTTCAGCGACGGCAAGTTGCACGACTGCGATGGCAAGGAGATTCCAGTGGTGGAATCGGCACATGGGGCGGTGGACCCGCGACCGGTGCTGGCCAAGAGCAGTGAGCATGTCTGACGCAAGGCGTCACTGAAAAGGGCCGATCTGTTGAATAGACAGGTCGGCTTTTTTCTTTTGAAATAAAAAACAACGACCACAAAAAAGCCCCTGAATCTTTCGATTCAGGGGCTTTTCGATATTGCTGTCTGGCTCCACGACCTGGACTCGAACCAGGGACCCAGTGATTAACAGTCACTTGCTCTACCAACTGAGCTATCGCGGAATGGCGCCTATGTTACTGATTCAAAAAGAGAAGTCAAGCACCTGATAGTAAAATCAGGGTTTCATCGGGACGGACGGTGATTTATCGCTGATTGGCGGTTACCGGAATCGCTGGCGAGGGCTACCATGGCAACCCGGAAGTGGTTCCACGCGCTGCCGGCCATTCGCCGATAAGGTACGTGCCATGACTTGCTTGACCGTCACAAAGCTTCGACACAATGGGGTATTCCCATGAGCATCGCGCAAATCAGCCTGCCCAAGGGGGTCGGCCCGCACGCCGAAAAACTATTCGATGCAATCACCCAGGCCAGCAGCGCCGATGAGTTGAACCGTGCAGGGGGCAAGGCCGAGGGTTTTGTCCTGGGCCTGGAAAGCACCAAGGCGATCAAGAGCCAGGTCGCGGAATCGCTATATGTCGCCTATGACGATGCCGCCAGCCAGCGCGCGACCGAACTGGCCTAGCCGCCGAAGGTAATGGTGCCAAGCATCAGTTTGGCGTAGAGCGCCGTTGCACCCAGTTGCACCAGCCACAGGGCCAGGCCGCCGAGAAACACGCCGGCAGCGACTTGCATCACCAGGTTGTTGCCGCGTTGTCTGGCCGGGGTGCGGGGGATGAAGTCGTCCAGGTCATCGCGATCAGCGCGTAGGTCATCGTTTTTCATATCGGCTCTCGTAAGAAATCTCGGGTGTACACCACACCTTGTAGGAGCGAGCATGCTCGCGAGGAACCTGAGGGCACCGCGGGGCGTCAGGTTTCCCGAGTCATCGCTAACGACCATCGCGAGCATGCTCGCTCCTGCAGTGGATGGATGTGTGCAGTTTAGAGGGCTCGCTCTGGTTGCTGAAAATTATCTGCGCCAAACAAAAAACGGGAAGCCAGTGGCTTCCCGTTTTTCGTATCAGCAGACCAATCAGATCACCTGAACGATCGCATCCGTCACAACCTTGATGTTGCTCTGGTTCAGGGCAGCCACGCAGATACGGCCGGTGTCCAGGGCGTAGATGCCGAACTCATTGCGCAGGCGATGCACTTGTTCAACGCTCAGGCCAGAGTACGAGAACATGCCGCGCTGGCGACCGACGAAGCTGAAGTCACGCTGCGGCGCGTTTTTCGCCAGGGTCTCGACCATTTGCGTGCGCATGCCACGAATGCGCAGGCGCATCTCGGCAAGCTCCGCTTCCCACTGGGCGCGCAGCTCCGGGCTGTTGAGTACGGCGGCGACGATGCTTGCACCGTGGGTTGGCGGGTTGGAGTAGTTGGTGCGGATCACGCGCTTGACTTGCGACAGTACGCGCGCGCTTTCTTCTTTCGATTCGCTGACGATCGACAGGGCGCCAACGCGCTCGCCGTACAGCGAGAACGATTTGGAGAACGAGCTGGAAACAAAGAAGGTCAGGCCCGATTCGGCGAACAGGCGCACGGCAGCGGCGTCTTCATCGATGCCGTCGCCGAAACCTTGATATGCCATGTCGAGGAACGGCACGTGACCCTTGGCTTTTACCACTTCCAGGACGTTGTTCCAGTCCGCTGGGCTCAGGTCCACACCGGTCGGGTTGTGGCAGCAAGCGTGCAACACAATGATCGAGCCGGACGGCAGGGCGTTCAGGTCTTCCAGCAAACCAGCACGGTTCACGTCATGGGTGGCGGCATCGTAGTAGCGATAGTTCTGCACCGGGAAGCCGGCGGTTTCAAACAGCGCGCGGTGGTTTTCCCAGCTTGGGTCGCTGATCGCCACGACGGCGTTCGGCAGCAGTTGCTTGAGGAAGTCGGCACCGATTTTCAGTGCGCCAGTACCGCCAACGGCCTGGGTGGTGATGACTCGGCCAGCGGCGATCAGTGGCGAATCATTGCCAAACAGCAATTTTTGCACGGCCTGGTCGTAGGCGGCGATGCCGTCGATTGGCAGGTAGCCACGGGAAGCGTGTTGAGCGACGCGAATGGTTTCGGCTTCGACAACGGCGCGCAGGAGTGGGATTTTCCCCTCCTCGTTGCAATAAACACCGACTCCCAGGTTGACCTTGTTGGTACGGGTTTCGGCGTTGAATGCTTCGTTGAGGCCCAGGATTGGATCGCGTGGTGCCATTTCGACAGCGGAGAACAGGCTCATTTTTGCGGCGGCTCTGAATGGAGAATGGAGGGACGTGTCGCGCTCCAGCCGAATGCACTAGAGCGGTGCACAAACGGGGAGCTAGTATAGAGGCCATCCGCGAGAGATGGCGACAGACGAATCGGCTTTTAAGGTAAGTTTTTTCTATTATTTTTCGACCATTAGTCGATTAGCGCCGTCAAAGGCTTTACGCGTTGTAGGACGTTTACCTTGAAAGCGCCGGCAATCGGCTCCACATTGAGCGCAATCCAGTTTTTTCCTCGGGCGACATCGGTCGTTTGCGGTCTTTCTCGTTCGTGCCGGTTTTACTGGCAAGAGTGATCCCAGAGGTTTTACATGTCTGAATTCCAGCTAGTCACCCGCTTCGAGCCTGCCGGCGATCAACCAGAGGCCATCCGCCTGATGGTCGAGGGCATTGAGGCCGGGCTGGCGCACCAGACTTTGCTCGGTGTGACAGGTTCCGGCAAGACCTTCAGCATCGCCAACGTGATCGCCCAGGTACAGCGCCCGACCCTGGTACTGGCGCCGAACAAGACCCTGGCGGCGCAGTTGTACGGTGAATTCAAGGCGTTCTTCCCGAACAATGCCGTCGAATACTTCGTTTCCTACTACGACTACTACCAGCCTGAAGCGTACGTGCCGTCTTCGGACACCTTCATCGAGAAAGACGCTTCGATCAATGACCATATCGAGCAGATGCGGCTGTCCGCGACCAAG
The DNA here is from genome assembly GCF_000408945.1 of Pseudomonas sp. G5(2012). Classification (NCBI taxonomy): domain Bacteria; kingdom Pseudomonadati; phylum Pseudomonadota; class Gammaproteobacteria; order Pseudomonadales; family Pseudomonadaceae; genus Pseudomonas; species Pseudomonas sp. G5(2012). The sequence continues at coordinate 59,784 of NZ_APIO01000006.1, read as the reverse complement.
GCTTTGCTGGAGCGCAAGGACGCGATCATCGTCACCACGGTGTCGTGCATCTACGGTCTGGGCAGCCCGGAAACCTACCTGAAGATGGTTTTGCACGTGGATCGTGGCGACAAGCTTGACCAGCGTGAATTGCTGCGCCGCCTGGCTGACCTGCAATACACCCGCAACGACATGGAATTTGCCCGTGCGACGTTCCGGGTGCGCGGCGATGTGATCGATATCCACCCGGCGGAATCAGATTTCGAAGCGATCCGCATCGAGCTCTTCGATGACGAAGTGGAGAGCCTGTCGGCCTTCGATCCGTTGACCGGTGAAGTCATTCGCAAGCTGCCGCGCTTCACCTTCTACCCGAAAAGCCACTACGTGACACCTCGGGAAACCTTGCTGGATGCCGTCGAAGGGATCAAGGTCGAGTTGCAGGAGCGCCTGGACTACCTGCGTTCCAACAACAAGCTGGTGGAGGCGCAGCGCCTGGAGCAGCGCACCCGGTTTGACCTGGAGATGATTCTTGAGCTGGGTTATTGCAATGGCATCGAGAACTACTCGCGCTACCTGTCCGGTCGCGAAGCCGGGGCCCCACCGCCGACCCTGTACGATTACCTGCCGGCCGACGCTTTGCTGGTGATCGACGAATCCCACGTCAGCGTGCCGCAAGTAGGCGCCATGTACAAAGGCGACCGCTCGCGTAAAGAGACGCTGGTGGAATATGGCTTCCGCCTGCCATCGGCGCTGGACAATCGGCCGATGCGGTTCGATGAGTGGGAAAGCATCAGCCCGCAGACGATTTTTGTCTCGGCGACGCCAGGCAATTATGAGGCCGAACACGCTGGGCGCGTCATTGACATGGTGGTGCGTCCGACCGGTCTGGTGGACCCGCAGATCGAGATCCGCCCGGCACTGACCCAGGTCGACGATTTGCTGTCGGAAATCACCAAGCGCGTCGCCCTGGAAGAGCGAGTGCTGGTCACGACGCTGACCAAGCGCATGGCCGAGGACTTGACTGACTACCTGGCCGATCACGGCGTGCGCGTACGCTATCTGCACTCGGACATCGACACCGTGGAGCGGGTGGAGATCATCCGCGACTTGCGCCTTGGCACCTTCGATGTGCTGGTGGGGATCAACCTGCTGCGCGAGGGCCTGGACATGCCGGAAGTGTCGCTGGTGGCGATCCTCGATGCCGACAAGGAAGGCTTCCTGCGTTCCGAGCGTTCGCTGATCCAGACCATCGGTCGGGCGGCGCGTAACCTCAATGGCCGGGCGATTCTGTATGCCGACCGGATCACTCGCTCCATGGAGCGGGCGATCGGCGAAACCGAGCGTCGCCGCGACAAGCAGATCGCCTTCAACCTGGCCAACGGCATCACGCCCAAGGGCGTGTTCAAGGACGTTGCCGATATCATGGAAGGCGCCACCGTGCCGGGTTCGCGCAGCAAGAAGCGCAAGGGCATGGCCAAGGCCGCCGAGGAAAACGCCCGGTACGAAGCCGAGTTGCGCTCGCCGGGTGAGATCGCCAAGCGTATCAAGGCGTTGGAGGAGAAGATGTACCAGTTGGCGCGTGACCTGGAATTCGAAGCGGCGGCGCAGATGCGTGACGAGATTGCCAAGTTGCGCGAGCGCTTGATTACAGTCTGAGATTTGCGTTGCGTGCGCGGGCCTCTTCGCGAGCAGGCTCGCTCCCACAAGGTTTAGCGTAATTCCAGTGGGAGCGAGCCTGCTCGCGAAGGCCGCGACTCGGTCTCAATGTGCTTCCCCAGCCTTCAACCCCGCCGGCAATGTCCTGGTCAGCAGCACCGCCAACATGCTGATCCCCAGCGCAATCCCGACAAAATGAAACGCATCGTTGTAGGCCATGATCGACGCCTGCTGATGGGCGATCTCACTGAGTTTGCCCAAAGCCGCTGTTTCGTTGCCCAGCGTGTTGGTCAATGAAGCCAGGCGTTCGGCCACCTGTGGATTGCTTGGCACGATGGACTCGCGCAAATAATCAAAATAGGTCTTGGTCCGCGCATCCAGCAGGGTGGCGAGGAGGGCGATGCCAATGGCGCCGCCGAGGTTACGCAGGATGTTGAACAGGCTCGAAGCCGACCCCGCATCCTGAGGCAGGATGTACGCTGTGGCGATCAGCGAAATGGTGACCATGATCAGCGGCTGGCCCAATGCGCGAATGATCTGGATCTGGTTGAACTGTGGCCCGGCGAAGTCCGGGTTGAGCACGCCGGAGTAGAAACTTGCCAGGCCGAACAAGCCAAAACCAATCGTGCACAGCCATTTCGGCGAGACAACCTTCATCAGCTTGGGCACCAGGGGAATCAGGAACAGCTGCGGCACGCCCATCCACATGATCACTTCGCCGATCTGCAGGGCGTTGTAGTTTTGGATCTGCGCCAGGTACAGCGGTAACAAATAAATCGAACCGTACAGGCCAACTCCCATTCCGACGCTGGAAATACTCGATAAACCGAAGTTGCGATTGCCCAGGATGCCGAGGTTGATCAGCGGATTGGGCTTGGAAAACTGTACGATCACAAAAGTGATCAAGCTAATTAGCGCGATGCTGCCCAGGGCCACGATCAGGTTGGACTCGAGCCAGTCCTTGCGATGCCCTTCCTCCAGGAATACCTGCAAACAGCCAAGGCCGACGCCCAGGGTAACGATGCCGGCGTAGTCGGTGCTTTTAAGCAATTCCCAGTGGGCCGCTTTCTTTTCCAGGCCGTACATCAGCCCGGCGATCATGAGCAGGCCAGGCGGTATGTTGATGTAGAAAATGTATTCCCAGCCCCAGTTTTCCGTCAGCCAGCCACCGAGTGTCGGGCCGATCGATGGCGCGAAGGTTGCCGTCATCGCAAACATGGCCATGCCTTTGGCGCGGTGATGTTCGGGAAGTTTGATCAGGGTCAGGGTGAAGGCCAGCGGAATCAGCGCGCCGCCCGTGAAGCCCTGCAGTGCACGAAAGACGATCATGCTTTCCAGGCTCCAGGCCATGGAGCACAGCAGCGAGGCAACGAGAAAACCCAGGGAAACCCACACCGCGAGGCGTCGCGCTGATAACAGCTGAACCAGCCATGCGGTCAGCGGGATCATGATGATTTCCGCCACCAGGTACGAGGTGGAAATCCACGAGCCTTCTTCCAGGGTGGCCGACAGCGCCCCCTGAATATCCTTGAGCGATGAATTGGTGATCTGAATGTCGAGCACCGCCATGAAGGCGCCGAGCATCACGCTCATCACCGCGATCCAGTCCCGCCGGGTCGGTTCCCCGACCGGGCGAATCAGTTGATCACCGGCCATCGTCAAGTGTGTCTTTGCTGCTCACTTTGGTGGTGAGATCTTCCGGGGCGTCCTTGATATTCACCTTGGCGGTCACCGACATGCCCGGGCGGATCTTGCCGCGCAACGGGTTATCGGCGGCGAAGGTCAGCTTCACGGGGATCCGTTGCACGACTTTGGTGAAGTTGCCCGTGGCATTGTCTGGCGGCAACAGGCTGAACTGCGCGCCCGAGGCGGCGAACAGGCTGTCGACCCGGGCTTCGATCGGCGTGTCGCCGTAGGCGTCGAAGGTCAGCTCGGCTATCTGTCCGGGCTGCATGTGGCCAATCTGGGTTTCCTTGAAGTTGGCCTGAATCCAGATGTCTTCATCGGGCACCACCGACAGCAGATAGGCGCCGGCCTGCACGAATTGGCCATTGCGCGCGGCACGCTGGCCGATCAGGCCGCTGATCGGCGCATGGATTTCACTGCGGGAGAGGTTCAGCTCGGCCTGGGCCAGGTCGGCCCTGGCATTGGCGATCTGCGCGTCGAGGCGTTTGATCTCGGCACTCAACGCGTTGATTTGCTGGCGCTGGCCCTGGGCGTCCGCCTGGGCCTTGAGCAGCTGTGAGCGGGCAATGTGGTTGTCGGCCGAGAGCGTGGTCACGCGTTCTTCCGAGACATAACCGGGCTTGCGCAAGGTTTCGGCGCGGGTCAGGTCTATCTGTGAACGGCCCAGGCTCGCCTGGCTGGACGCGACTTGCGCGTCGCTGGCGGCAATCAGGCTGGCCTGCTGGGTCAGTTTGCTCTGGGCTTGCAGGCGTTCGGCCTGGCGGGTGGCGAGCGTCGCATTGGCGCGGTCGACGGCGAGGCGGAAATCATCGCCTTCGAGCCTTATCAGCAACTGGCCTTTCTCGACGTGCTGGTTGTCCTGCACCAGCACCTCATCGATGCGCGCCCCCAACTGGCTCGACACGCGGGTGATTTCGCCCTGGACATAGGCGTTATCAGTGCTTTCATAAAACCGCCCGTTGAAAAACCAATGGGCGAAAAAGCCCCCGGCGATCAGCAGGACAAGCAACAGGAAGAGGGACAGGCGACGCTTGAGTTGGGCAGGCATGGGGCAAACTGTAGTCGAGAATATGTAAGGAAAGTTATCAGCTGGTGAATCTGGCACACAGCCGATAAACGGTAAATGCCATCGGCTGATATCCGGCCATTCACCACGGCATACAGGCGTTGTAGACGCAAACTTGGCTTAAATGCCCTGTTCACTGGAGCGGGGCGGGTGTCGCCTGTTACCATTCGCCCTTTGTTTGATCTTCTTTTCGAGACTTGCCATGACCACCGTCCGCACGCGCATCGCGCCATCGCCTACCGGGGACCCCCACGTAGGTACCGCTTACATCGCATTGTTCAACTACTGCTTTGCCAAGCAGCACGGCGGTGAGTTCATCCTGCGGATCGAAGACACCGACCAGCTGCGTTCGACCCGCGAGTCCGAGCAGCAGATTTTCGACGCCCTGCGCTGGTTGGGTATCGACTGGAGCGAAGGCCCGGACGTCGGCGGCCCCCACGGCCCGTATCGTCAAAGCGAGCGCGGCGAGATCTATCAGAAGTACTGCCAGCAGCTCGTAGACATGGGCCATGCCTTCCCGTGCTTCTGCACCGCCGAAGAGCTGGACCAGATGCGTGCCGAACAAATGGCCCGTGGCGAAACCCCACGATACGACGGCCGAGCGCTGTTGCTGTCCAAGGAAGAAGTGGCGCGCCGCCTGGCCGCTGGTGAACCGCACGTGATCCGCATGAAGGTCCCGAGCGAAGGCGTGTGCGTAGTGCCGGACATGCTGCGTGGCGACGTTGAAATCCCGTGGGACCGCATGGACATGCAAGTTCTGATGAAGACCGACGGCCTGCCGACGTACTTCCTGGCCAACGTGGTCGATGACCATCTGATGGGCATCACCCACGTATTGCGCGGCGAAGAGTGGCTGCCGTCAGCGCCGAAACTGATCCTCTTGTACGAATACTTCGGCTGGGAACAACCGGAGCTGTGCTATATGCCGCTGCTGCGTAACCCGGACAAGAGCAAGCTGTCCAAGCGCAAGAACCCGACTTCGGTGACGTTCTACGAGCGCATGGGCTTTATGCCCGAAGCAATGCTCAACTACCTGGGCCGGATGGGCTGGTCGATGCCGGACGAGCGCGAGAAGTTCTCGCTGCAGGAAATGGTCGATAACTTCGACCTCAAGCGCGTCTCCCTTGGCGGGCCGATTTTCGACATCGAGAAACTGTCCTGGCTCAACGGCCAGTGGCTGCGTGACCTGCCGGTGGAAGAGTTCGCTGCGCGCGTGCAGAAGTGGGCATTCAATGCCGAATACATGATGAAGATCGCGCCGCACGTGCAGGGCCGCGTCGAGACATTCAGCCAGGTTGCACCGCTGGCCGGATTCTTCTTTGCCGGTGGCGTGAATCCGGACGCCAGGCTGTTCGAATCGAAGAAGCTCTCGGGCGATCAGGTTCGCCAGTTGATGCAGTTGATCCTGTGGAAGCTCGAAAGCCTGCGCCAGTGGGAGAAGGACAGCATCACCGCGACCATTCAGGCAGTGGTCGAATCCCTGGAGTTGAAGCTGCGTGATGCCATGCCGCTGATGTTCGCCGCGATCACCGGCCAGGCCAGCTCGGTGTCGGTGCTCGATGCGATGGAAATCCTCGGGCCGGACCTGACCCGGTTCCGCCTGCGCCAGGCGATCGATCTGCTGGGTGGCGTGTCGAAGAAAGAAAACAAGGAGTGGGAAAAGCTGTTGGGCGCTATCGCCTGATTCCCACTGTAGGAGCTGCCGCAGGCTGCGATCTTTTGATCTTGCTTCTAAAAGCCAACGTCAAAAGATCGCAGCCTTCGGCAGCTCCTACGGGTCTGCGTTCCTCGCAAACAGCCCGTTGTTTCGGGGGGAGGGCGGTAAGTGATTGTTATGTCGGCAAAAAATTTTATTTTTTTTGCAAAATAAGTTTGACAGGCTTTCGATACGCCCTTAAGATTCGCCCCGTCCTCAGCGATGAAGCCAACGGCAACATCAACGATGAGGGGCTATAGCTCAGCTGGGAGAGCGCTTGCATGGCATGCAAGAGGTCGACGGTTCGATCCCGTCTAGCTCCACCAATTTACACTTCGAGGTCTGGCCACACCGGCCTCGAAGCGATCAACACTCAGCGTTGATCAGTTGTATAGAAGGGTTTGCGTCCCCTTCGTCTAGTGGCCTAGGACACCGCCCTTTCACGGCGGTAACAGGGGTTCGAGTCCCCTAGGGGACGCCAGTTTTACAGAAGCGATGTTGCAAGATGTCGCTCCGCCGCGAGGCGAAAAATCCGGGGCCATAGCTCAGCTGGGAGAGCGCCTGCCTTGCACGCAGGAGGTCAGCGGTTCGATCCCGCTTGGCTCCACCAATTTTACAGTTCAAGGTCTGGCCACACCGGCCTTGAATCGATCAGTTCTCAGCGCTGATCATTGTATAGAAGGGTTTGCGTCCCCTTCGTCTAGTGGCCTAGGACACCGCCCTTTCACGGCGGTAACAGGGGTTCGAGTCCCCTAGGGGACGCCACGATTACCCGCTCTGCGGGATTTTATAAGGGTCATTCAATTATTGAATGGCCCTTTTGTTTGTCTGGCGTTTGGCCAAATCTCCCTCTTTCTCCCAAACTGTTCTTCAGACCAGCGGTCACATCCACGACTTGCAGAAAATTATTATGAGAATAATATTCTAGTCGTAATATTCGGAGGCAACGATGAACGATAAAAAAGCTCAAACCCGCGAACGCATTCTCAAGGCAGCCAGCGCCGCACTGATCCAGCGTGGTCCGGCCGAGCCAAGCGTTGGCGAAGTGATGGGCGCGGCCGGCCTGACCGTCGGCGGCTTTTATGCGCACTTCGAAAGCAAGGACGCGATGATGCTGGAAGCGTTCAAGCAGTTGCTGGGTCACCGCCGTGACCTGATTGCCGACATGGATGCCGAGTTGACCGGTGAAGAGCGTCGCGCGTTGGTTGCAGCGTTTTATCTGTCACGCAAACACCGCGATTCCAGCGAGTCTGCGTGCCCGATCCCGGCCTCGATCGGTGAGCTCGGACGCCTGCCCGAGGCGTTTCGAATTGCACTGAATGAACACATGGAGCTGATGGTCGCGCAATTGGCGGCCAGTCCTGAAGACACCGACAAAGCCCTGGCTGATCTGGCCTTGATGGTGGGCGGCCTGGCGCTGGCACGGGCGCTGGGACCCGGTGATTTATCCGATCGTTTGCTGCGCGCGGCCAAGTCGGCGGTGCGTTGACCTGAAGGCTGCGGCCTGGGGAGAATGCGATGAGCACGTTGAAGTGGGTTCGTGGCGTTAATGGCACCTTGGGTTGGTTCGCCCCGAAGCTGGTGGCGAGCAAAATGCGATTGGCATTCATGACGCCGCGCGATTTTCCACCGCGTGATTGGGAATTGCCGCTGCTGGCCAAATCCGAACGAATCACTTTGCGTTTCGGCCTTTCAGCGTTGCGCTGGGGGCAAGGCCCGGCAGTGCTTTTGATGCACGGCTGGGAAGGTCGGCCCACACAGTTTGCCAGCCTGATCACGGCGCTGGTCGATGCCGGGTATTCGGTTGTCGCTTTGGACGGCCCGGCGCACGGTCGCTCGCCCGGGCGCGAGGCGAATGTCGTGCTGTTCGCCCGAGCCCTGCTGGAAGCGGCCGCCGAATTGCCGCCGCTGCAAGCAGTTATCGGCCACTCCATGGGCGGCGCCAGTGCCATGCTTGCCGTGCAAATGGGCCTGCGCACCGAAACCCTGGTCAGCATTGCCGCCCCGGCGCGGATTCTCGGGGTATTGCGCGGTTTCGCCCGCTATGTGGGGTTGCCCCCGAAAGCCCGCTCGGCGTTCATCCGCCAGGTCGAGTCTGACGTCGGCATGCGCGCGGCGATGCTGGATGTCGCGCACTACCAGCTCGACATGCCTGGCCTGATCGTGCACGCCGAGGACGACACCCATGTCCCGGTCAAGGAATCACAACTGATCCACGAAGCCTGGTTCGACAGTCGTCTGCTGCGTTTGCAGGAAGGCGGTCATCAGCGGGTGCTGGCTGACCCGCGGGTGATTGATGGCGTGTTATCACTGCTGGCCGGTCGCAGCCTGCAATCGCGCCAATCGGCTTGAGCATCCGTTACACTGCCCCGGTCGAATCAATCTGACCGGGGAGTGGGGCATGGGCTGGGATCGGGCAACGCCGTTTATCATAGATCTGCAAGTGGGCGCCGAAGACATCGACGGGCTGGGGCACGCCAATAACGCGGTGTACGTGACCTGGCTCGAACGTTGTGCCTGGCGCCACTCCCAGCGCCTCGGCCTGGATCTGGTCGAATACCGTCGGCTGGACCGGGCGATGGCGGTGGTGCGCCACGAAATCGATTACCTGGCGGCCGCCTATGAAGGCGATGAGCTGCAACTGGCGACCTGGATCGTCGATTGGGACCAGCGCCTGAAAATGACCCGGCATTTCCAATTGAAACGCCCCAGCGATAATTCGACCTTGCTGCGCGCGCAAACCACGTTCGTTTGCATCGAGCTGTCCACCGGCAAGCCCAAGCGCATGCCTGCCGAGTTCATCGAAGGCTACGGCCCGGCGCTGCAAGCCCCCGCCTGCCCCCCCCTGTAGGAGCGAGCATGCTCGCGATGGTCGTCAACGATTACGCTGGGAACCTGACACCCCGCAGCGCTCTCAGGTTCATCGCGAGCAGGCTCGCTCCTACAGGGTTCTGCGATTTCTCGCGATATCCAGTAAACTGCCGCACGTTTTTCGTTGAGTGTGTTTTTCATGCAAATTGCCTTGGCGCCCATGGAGGGGTTGGTCGACGATATCCTGCGCGACGTGCTGACCCGAGTGGGCGGTATCGATTGGTGCGTGACCGAGTTCATTCGGGTCAACGATCAACTGCTCACGCCTGCTTATTTCCATAAATTCGGCCCGGAACTGCTGAACGGCGCCCGGACTACTTCTGGCGTGCCGCTGCGCGTGCAGTTGCTGGGTTCGGACCCTGTGTGCCTGGCGGAAAACGCCGCGCTGGCGTGTGAGCTGGGTTCCGAGGTGATCGACCTCAACTTCGGCTGCCCGGCCAAGACGGTCAACAAGTCCCGGGGCGGCGCTGTGCTGCTCAAGGAGCCTGAGCTGCTCAATCAGATCGTCGAGCATGTCCGTCGCGCCGTTCCGGCGCACATTCCGGTAACGGCCAAGATGCGCCTGGGCTTCGATAGTCCGGACGGTGCGCTGGTGTGCGCCACGGCCCTGGCTGAAGGCGGTGCCGAGCATATCGTGGTCCACGCCCGGACCAAGACTGACGGCTACAAGCCACCTGCCCACTGGGAGTGGATCCCGCGGGTACAGGACGTGGTCAAGGTGCCGGTGTTCGCCAACGGTGATATCTGGAGCGTCGAAGACTGGCGTCGTTGCCGCGAAATCAGCGGCGTGGAAGACATCATGCTCGGTCGCGGCCTGGTTTCGCGCCCCGATCTGGCCCGGCAAATCGCGGCGGCGAAGGCCGGTGAAGAGGTCGTTGAGATGACCTGGGCCGAGTTGCTGCCGTTGATCCAGGATTTCTGGCTGCAAGCCAAGGCGCAGATGACTGCGCGTCAATCGCCGGGCCGCTTGAAGCAGTGGCTGGCGATGTTGACCCGCAATTATCCCGAGGCGGTCGAGTTGTTCAGCGTCCTGCGCCGTGAAACCGAGCTGGACCAAGTCTCGCGTTTGTTGGGGTTGCAGGTGGCTGAAGCGGCCTGAAAAAAGTTAAAAAAATCTGAAAAAAATCTCTTGAAAAGCAAACAGCGGTCCCTATCTAAGGATTACGCGATGCCGAATTCGGGTCGCGGAGACAAAAAAACTTGCTGATCTGTTTTCAGGAGATTTGAATCATGAGTACTGCATTTTCCATGGCACCACTGTTCCGTTCCTCGGTTGGCTTCGACCGTTTCAATGACCTGTTCGAAACCGCCCTGCGCAACGAGCCAGGCAGCACCTACCCACCTTATAACGTGGAAAAGCACGGCGACGACCAATACCGCATCGTCGTAGCGGCCGCCGGCTTCCAGGAAGAAGACCTGGAGCTGCAAGTGGAAAAAGGTGTGCTGACCATCAGTGGGGGCGGCAAACGTGAAGTGAACGAGGGCGTCACTTACCTGTACCAGGGTATCGCACAGCGGGCCTTCAAACTGTCCTTCCGCCTGGCGGACCATATCCAGATCAAGGCCGCCGACCTGAGCAACGGTTTGTTGAGTATCGACCTGTTGCGGGTGATTCCCGAAGAAGACAAAGCCAAGCGCATCCCGATCAACGGGACACAAAAACCGGCTCTGCAGCATTGAGTCGGACCGGGCAGGGTTGTCTGAGGACGACTTGACCGGCTGAAGCAAAAGACCCCGACTTGTCGGGGTCTTTTTTTTTCGGGGCCGGTTCCTGCGATCAGGTCCACCCATACCGGACCAGATGAAAGAAAATCGGCGCGGCAAAACACACCGAATCCAGGCGATCGAGCATGCCACCATGACCTTCGATCATATGCCCCCAGTCCTTCACGCCACGGTCGCGCTTGATCGCCGACATCACGATGCCGCCGGCGAATCCCAGCAGGTTGATCAGCAGGGCGATGAGCAGCGACTGCCAGGCAGTGAACGGCGTGATCCACCACAAGGCGCAGCCGATCAGTGAGGCCAGCAGGATGCCGCCGACAAAACCTTCCACGGTCTTGGACGGCGACAGGTTCGGCGCAATCTTGCGTTTGCCGAACAATTTGCCGCACACGTACTGCAGCACATCCGACATCTGCACCACGATCACCAGATAGGCGATTAACAGCAGGTTTCGCCCCTCATAACCGGCGATGTCCAGGGTCAGCAGGGCGGGTACATGGGATACGCAGAACACCGCAATCATCAGGCCCCACTGGACTTTCGAGGCTCGCTCGAGGAAGTGCGTACTGTCGCCGCCCAGGGACGCCAGGATCGGCAGCAGCAGGAATACGTAGACTGGAATGAAGATCGAGAACAGCCCGTACCAGTCGTAGTAAATCAGCAGGTACTGCAGCGGCAGGGCCAGGTAGAAGGCCGCGACCAAAGCCGGATAGTCGCTGCGGCGAGTGGGCGTGAGCGTCATGAATTCGCGCAGGGCGTAGAAGGACACCGTGTAGAACAGCACGATCACGGCGGTGGTGCCGAGCCAAAAGGCGATCCCGATGACCAGTACCATCACCCACCAGGCGTTGATCCGTGCGTTGAGGTTGTCGATCACCGGGTTGGGGCTGCCGTGGCTGCGGCGCTTGAGCACGAAACCAATTGCCGAGGCCAGCAATAGAAACGCGCCAATCGCGCCAAACAACATCAAGGTCTGTCTATCCATGTCAGGCATGCTCTCCGGCCAGGCTCAGTAGCGCTTCGCGACTGCGTTCGAGAAAGTGCGTCTTGCTTTCATCTTCGTCCAGGGTCAACGCGGCGCCAAAGCTGATGGTGCATAAAAGCGGCAGCGGCAGGACCCGCCCCTTGGGCATGACGCGGTTGAGGTTGGCGATCCACACCGGGATCAACTGCGCCTGGGGATATTGCCTTGCCAGGTGGTAAAGCCCGCTCTTGAACGGCAATAAACCCTCATCGGGGTTACGCGTGCCTTCGGGAAAAATGATCAGCGAGTCGCCGTTTTCCAGGGCATCGAGCATCGGTTGCAAGGGATTGTCGGCGGGTTCCTTGCGTTCACGGTCAACCAGTACGCCGTTGAACACCTGGTTGATGATGTAGCGCCGCAACGGGCTTTTCAGCCAGTAGTCCGAGCCTGCCACGGGCCGGGTGATGGTGCGCAGGGTCGGCGGCAGCGAGGCCCACAGCAGGACGAAATCGCCATGGCTGCTGTGGTTGGCAAAGTAGATACGCTGTACAGGTTCCGGTGCGCAGCCGAGCCACAGGCTGCGCGCGCCGGTCAGTATGCGCGCGGCCGAGGTGATGAGGGTGGCAACCACGGGTTCGAGCATGGGAACTCCTTATCCGGCAAAGTTCAGCCAAGGGTCGGCCAGAATGAAAAACAGGGTCAACAGCACCTGTGCCACCACCAGCAGCGCCTGGTTGCGCAACAGCTTCAGGGCGCCGGTGATACGTTCGCTCCAGGGGCGCCCGCCATGCTCGGCGGGCTGCAGATTCAGCGTTGTCAGGGCTTGATCCAGGGACAGGGTGTGCTCCGGAAGGTTTTCAGCTCGCTCGGCAAGGCGTTGGAACAGATCGGCATCGAATGCCACCCGCAGCGCCCAGTATTTTTGCCCCAGGCCGAGCAACAGCAGCCCACCGCTGCAGGTCGCGCTCCAGAACCCCTGGCCGTCCAGGAGGGACTGGCTCAGGCCGAACAAGGCGCCCAACAAGGTAAGCCCGTTGGACAGTCGATCCAGCATGTCGCCACGACGCAACAGACTGGCTGTCACCTGTAATTGCATATCAATGGACACCGCGTGCCTCCATGTGGGTCGCCAGCGGCTCTAGCGCCTCTCGGTGAAAGGACCCCAGGACAATTCCCGGGCGCGCGCGCTGGATCAACAAAAAGGCTTCGGCGACACTACTGGCCCTCCCGGTGTGCAACAGCCAGGCGGCTACGGCCGTGGCGCTGCGCGAATAGCCCAAGGCGCAACAGACCAGGAGCGGTCCGTGCTGGCGCAGGCTTTCGATGGCCAGTGCGGCTTCCCGGCATTGCGCGGTGGTGGGGGCGGTCAAATCCAGGACAGGCAGTGTGCGGTAGGCGACAGTCCCCGGATCAAGCGACAGCTCGGCGCACAGATCGAACACTGCGGTAAAGGTGCTGCCCTTGAGTTCCCGACGGGTCGGTATGCGCCCGAGCCAGACGTCATCGAGCACTTGGTCGGGCTGCGGATTGTTGCGGGTCCACAGGCGCGAGTTGAGCCAGGCGGCAGCCACGTAGGGCGTCAGCAACCAGCGCGCGGCGGGGGACAGGCGTCCATCGGCACGCTTTTGAAAACCTCCTGCGTCGAGTACGGCGTAATTGAGCGATACCAACAGCAAGGCCATCGCCGGCCAAGCCAGCCACAGCCAGGCTCCCCCTAAGTAGAAGGCCGGGGCGGCGAACACGGCAGCTCCCGACAGGTAATACAACGCCAGTCTCCAGCGTTTTTTTACGGCCGCCAGCCGGGCACCGTGCAGAGGCCCTGGTCCCTCCAGCGGCCATAGCCAGACACACAGCCAGCCCAGCAGCGCTCCGCTTGGCAGATCAATGAAGTGGTGCTGGTAAGTGGTCAGCACCGAGAGCCCGATCAGGGTAAACCAGACATGCATCAATCCGCGCCACAGGCCCTGCAAGTGCTTGTGATAGCAGGTCCACAGGATGACCAACAGCGCAATGTGCAGCGATGGCGCCTGATTGAACGGCTTGTCGAAACCGGCCAGTACGTCGAACAGCCAACCAAATACACCGTCCAGTTCCGGTCGGGCGAAGGTGAAGCGCAACGGCCAGATCAGAAAGCAACTGACCGCAATGAGTTGCGCGGTCAACAGGCGCAAGGCGTGCCGCTTGAGTTCTTCGCGACTGTTGGGCAACAACAGGGACAACCCGTACAGCAAGTCGATAGACCAGTACGGGACGATGCTCCAGGCCCAGAACGGCATGTGGTTTTCCCAGCCGAACACCAGGCTGCCAACATCGTCGCGCTGGGTGGTGAACCAGGTGGCGAAACCGTAGGTGCCGAAGAACAACGGCGCCAGGAGCAGCAGCCAGAGCACCGCAGGTTTGAGCAGACCAGGCTCGCGTGCCGTCGTTGCACTGCGCAGCATCAAGACACCCGTTGCGCGAGAGCCACGCTGAAAATACCCCATTCGTCGACGCGCATGCCGACCTTGCGAAAGCCGGCCACCTCCACCAGTTGGTCCATTTCCGCCTGGGTGCGTCGGCGCATGACCCAGGCCTGGCCTTCACGGTGGCTGGTCAAGGCTCGGGCGATCAGTTCCAGTTGCGGGTGCCAGGGTTGGCCGGTGTAGACCAGGTATCCGCCAGGTTCCACCGCGTCCCCCAAGCCCGCCAGGGAAGCACTGACCATCTGATTGTCGGCGAACAGCTCGTACAGTCCGGAGACCACCGCCAGGCTAGGTTTGGGATCCAGCGCGGCCAGGTCGGCACGGTCGAAGGCGTCGCCCTTGACGAACCGAGCGATCCCTTCCAGGCCTTTTTCGCGGATCAACGCGCTTCCGTCACGCACGTTGATGTCGCTGTAGTCGCGCAACAGGATCGATTCGGGAAGCGGGCTGACGCCCTGCAAGGCTTCGAGAATGTAGCGCCCGTGTCCGGCGGCGATGTCGACGATGCGCACTTCGCGGCCCTGGTCGCGTAATTGCTGCATCGCCAGGCGCAGCAGTTCTTCGACGTGCAGCTTGCGTTGGCGAATGCCGCGCCAGCCGATGGAGTCGAGGTAGTTGCGATCGATCATGCGGCCGACAGCCGACGTGCCCGTGGGGGTGTTGCAATAGACGTAGTCCAGTGTGCTTCCAGAGTCGAAACCGGTGTCGAAGCCTAGCTTGATCCCGGACGACAATTGGCTGCCCAGGCGCATGCTGGCGCGGGTCATGCGCCAATACAGATCGCGCAGGGAATTGCGCGGCAGCGGCGCGGCCAATGATTCGGATTCGGCGCAAGTCAGGCCCAGTCGATCGGCGGCCAGCAAGCCAGGGCGTTCAATGGGTTGCGCGAAGTTCTGCAGGATGAAGCGTCGTGCGCTGGCGACGGCGTGTCCACGGTTCTTTTCACCCAAGGTGTCGTGGAAGAATCCCGGCAGCACATGTTTTTCCTTGTGCAGAGTGCCCAGGCGCTCGAAAAACTGTTCCTGGGGTTGGCGATGCACGACGAAGTCGGCCCCGGAGATCAACAACTGAGTGGGTATCGTTATGGCCTGGGCATCGGCCACCACGCGATCGGCGGCCTCGTACAGGCCGAGCAGGACATTCACTGAAATGGCCTTGGTGATCAGCGGGTCGTTGTCGTAGCTGGCGACGCGCTGCGGGTCATGGCTGAGAAAGCGCGCCTTGACGTAGCTGTTGACGAAAAAGTTACCGCGCCACCGGCGCATCAGTGCCAAGCCCTGGCGGGCGAAGGGCACATAGAGCTTGACCTTGAACGCCGGAGACGCCAGCACCAGCGCCCGTATGCGCGGTGCGTAATCGTGGGCCCAAGTGGCGACGATCACTGCGCCGACGCTCTGGGCGATCACCGCGAGGTTTTCCTCAAGGATCTGGTAGGACGCGCTCAGGTGCTCGCAGAAGGTCTGCACGTCGCGCACGCTGGTGGCAAAGCTGGGGCTGTCGCCCCGAGCGCCTGGTGAAAGGCCATGGCCCCGGGCATCCCAGGCGAAAAAATCGAAGCCGGGCAGGTCCAGTTCATCCACCAGGTGGGCAATACGCCCGGAATGCTCGTGGCCGCGGTGGAACAGCAGTACGGCCTTGCGTGGGGTTCCCGGTTCTGGGGTGCCGGGCCAGTGGCGGTAAAACAATTGCACACCGTCGTGGGTGGTGAAGGTCTGTTCCTGTGCTTCGCGCATTGCCATTTCCTTAGGCTGAAGAGCTGTCGATTTGTGCTTCCCTGAGGCCCTGGCGGACCCGGTTGATCAAGGTATAAGCCAGCAGCATCGCGATGATCGCGAACACCGCGTTGATCCAGAATGGGCTGATCCAGCCCGGTACGATGCCGGCGGCCACGACCCCCAGCACGAAAGCCCGGTCACTTTTGCCCATGGGCCCGTCATAGCGCCGCGAAGCACCGACCATCGGCCCCAGCACGCCGCTGTACTCGCTGAACAAGGCGAGCAAGGTCACCAGCAGCACCAGCCACAGGCTGACGCCGGGCAGCAGGGCAAAGGGCAGGATCAAGGCGCAGTCGGCGGTGATATCGCACAACTCGTTGAGATAGGCCCCCAAGTGCGACTGCTGGCCGAACTCTCGAGCCAGCATGCCGTCGATGGCGTTGAGCGCCATGCGCACCAGCATCCAGATCGGCACCAGCACGAATATCCAGCGGTGATGCACGAAACCGGCGATCAGCACGCCCACCAGGATTGAGCCGATGCCGGCGATCAAAGTGATCTGGTTGGCGGTGGTGCCCTTGGCGAACAAGCGCCGGACCAGGGGGCGCAGGAGATTTTGGAATGCGGGTTTGATCTGGTAGATGCTGGGCACGTTGGTGAGGTCTCGGGAGAGGCGGTTTGGTTACTGAGTGTAGATGGCATCCGGGGATGGATTTGGCGACAGTGCCTGGAATGCTGAAAGCGTGATTTGTCGCGATAAAGGCCAATCAGGGATTCGTCCAAGGCGTGGCCAGTGACAGCTTGATGAGGTAGCGCTCTTCGGTGGGGTGCCTGTAATCCTTGAAGCGATTGACCACTAGCATCACTTGGTACTGGGTGCCCGCGTGCCAGTAGGATTTTCCACCTTTGTTTACATCACGCAGTTGAGCACGCCATTGCGGGGTGTCGGCGAACGAGGGGAAGTCCTTGACCCGGATGGGTGTCCAGCCAGCATTGCGCCATTGCTCCTGCAGATCCAGCACGACCTTGAGGGTATCGTCGAGTAGCAGGGGTTCGATTTGCGGGGACATATTGACACCGTTGATTGACTCGTCACGGTTGAACGTAACCGTGAAGTAGCGAGCCAGCGGAGTTATGAACCCATATTGAGGATCGATGAAACGAAGGCGGGCATCCGACTTAGGCAAACGACCCCAAAAATGGCCAGGAATAGCTGGATCAATGGTTGCACTGGATCGACGGCGCATATCCTCCCAAGGCTCGCCAATCAATAGGGCGATTTCGGGCTCTTCCGACAGGACCTCAATCGACGCAAGCGTCAGGAGGGCCGCGACGGCCAGCGCCAACACGCCGCGTCGCCAGCCTATACGTTGCAGCAGGCTCATCGCACGCCACCACCCAGGGCAATATCCCGAATCGAATGCTCAAGCAGCTTGCGCTGGTCGCTGTGCAGCAGATCGTCAAACTGCTTCGCGGCCCTCAGCACGAAGGGCATACGCTGATTGATATCGGCCAGGTTGGCATTGAGGTTGTTGCTGAAACCAATGGTGCGTCCGTCGTCCACGCGGCGGCACTGACTGGCGAGGGACAGCTCGACGGCTTCGGCGGCGCCGGACGGGATACCGATGACGTAGGAAAAATGGTTACTGCGCAACAGTGAGTTGAGCCGCCAGTCGCTGTACATCGCCGGTTGCAGAATATTCCGTTGCTCGTGCCAGGCTAGATGCTCAACGCTTTCGGCGATATAACCGGCCTCAATCGCCTCGAAGGCCAGGAGAATTTCCTTGTGGTCAATCCCGAATTCCAGCGTTTCCTGTCCGACCGGCCACAGCACCGGATGTTGGCCATTCCCATAAATGTTGCTACGTGATTCCAGGCAATCCCTCAGCGCTTCCAATCCCCGCTCCTGGTAGAACACATGCAACGGATACACATCCAGGAACAGCGTGGTATTACCCATCGCCAGCATCTCGTACACAAACCGGTACATCCGTTGCGAGTATGACAAGGGAAGGTCGGCACCCCATTGGGTGAAGCCCCACACCGGGTTGTCCCGGTTGGCCTCTTCGTACTCGCGTTGACGCTGCTCAAACGCCCGAATGGTCGCGCGCTTTTCCCGCTCACTGGGGCTGAGCAAACCTCTCAATCCTTGTCTGGCACTGTCCCTCAGTTGCTGTATCGTTTCCTCTTCCGTCTGAATTTTCTCGATCGTGTCAGCCGCGTGCAGCAAGCCACAGCCCACCTGCTTGGAGGCGAAGGCTGCCAACCCGGCCCACTGGAATCGCGGATCGTGGCGCCACAGCTGGGCGTAGGCCGCATTGATCGCCTTGTTGCGCGCCTTCGGGTCGGCGATCAACTTGCCGCCGGGTGCCACGACGTTTTCGACCCTTTGCTGGTAGCCGCGCCACAGGTTTTCACAAATCGTCCCTGGCCGTTCGCTGAGCGTCGGTGTGGGCGCCCGCGCTGAAGTGGAAGTGGAAGTGGAAGTGGATTGTCGCGGCGCGACCGGGTTGTTGGGAGCAACGGGCGCGGCTTCCTGTTGAGGGGCGCTCCTCAAGGCTTGCGGCGCAGCACCCTGTCTGGATTCATAGGTGGCGGTGGTAAACGAGGGGATAAGCCCGGCCTTGCAGGGACAGCCGCTGCGGCTGTCCAGCGAGCCCGCCACCAGGCCCCCGTGACTGCCAAAGAACGCGATGCCACCCTCGATTTCGTAGGTTTCATCATTTTTGCCACAGGACACCGGGTCCCCTGCGCGAGCATGGGCGAAGCCAAACATCATGACGCGGGTATCGGCGTCCAGCACCTCGCCACCACAGCTGGTCTTGTCACCCTTGCGAATGAAATATCCCTTAGCCATAGCTGCAACTCCTTGTCTGTTGACCATCAAATTGCGCCTGCCTCCGAAGGATTGGAGACAGGGCAAAGTGCAGAGCAAGGGTTCTATACGAAGCTGTCAGGCGTAAATCAGACGTTTCCGGAATGTATGTAGGAAAGGGGGATTGAATCGAAGGTGGGGATTTTTGTAGGAGCGAGCATGCTCGCGATGAACCTGAGAGCGCCACGGGGTGTCAGGTTTCCCGCATCATCGTTGACGACCATCGTCGGAACGCTGCCCGGAGCATGCTCGCTCTTACAACAGAAGCTTTTGCAGTTCCTCCACCGGCAGCGGCCGGCTATGCAGGTACCCCTGATAGAGATGGCAGCCCAGCCCCTGCAGGAATTCCAGCTGTTCCGAGGTCTCCACCCCTTCGGCGATGATTTTCAGCCCGAGGCTGCGGGCCATGGCGACGATGGCGCGGATGATCTCGGCGTCGTTGGGGTCGGTGGTAGCGTCGCGAATGAATGACTGGTCGATTTTCAGGGTGTCGACCGGCAGGCGCTTGAGGTAGGTCAGCGAGGAATAACCGGTGCCGAAATCGTCCATGGCAAAGCTCACGCCGAGCTTTTTCAGGCGCAGCATCTTGTTGATGGTGTCTTCCAGGTTCTGGATGACGATGCCTTCGGTGATTTCCAGTTTCAGCAGCGAACTGGGCAGGCCGTAGGTGGCGAGGCTGTTTTCGATGCGCTCGACGAAGTCATTCTGGCGGAACTGGCGCGGGCTGATGTTGACGCATAGGCTGAATTTCAGCGGGTCCACCCGGCCATCGGCGATCAGTTGCCTGAAGGCCTGGCAGGCTTCGTCGACGATCCAGGTGCCAACTTCCAGGATCAACCCGCTGTCTTCCAGCACCTTGATGAACTCGGTGGGCGACTGCGCGCCGAGCTCCGGATGGTTCCAGCGCACCAGCGCTTCGGCACCGACAATGCGGTTATCCCGGGCGTCCACCTGGGGTTGGTAGTGCACGCGAAACTCGCCGCGCGAAAGCGCCAGGCGCAGGTCGGTTTCCATGCGCAGGCGCTCGCTCGCCGCTTTCTGCATGGTGTTGTGGTACATCTGCGCGGTATTGCGTCCTGAATCCTTGGCGCGATACAGGGCGATATCGGCACGCTTTAGCAGGTCGGTCGGCGTGGACCCATGGTCGGGAATCAACGCAATGCCGATACTCGGTGTCACCTGCAGGCGCTGACCGTCGAGGAACATCGGTTCAGACAGCAGCTCACGAATGGTATCGGCCAGTTCGCAGACCTGAGCGCTGACCTCGTTGCGCGAGCCTTCGAGGCCGCTGAGCAGCACCACGAATTCATCGCCGCCCAGGCGCGCGACGGTGTCTTCCATGCGCACGCTGGCTTCCAGGCGTGCGGTGATGATTTTCAGCACCGTATCGCCCACCGGATGACCGAGGGAATCGTTGATGTGCTTGAAGTGGTCGAGGTCGAGGAACATCAAGGCGCCGCGCAGGTTGTGGCGCTTGAGCAGGGCGATCTGCTGGCTCAGGCGATCCATCAGCAGTGCGCGGTTGGGCAGGTTGGTCAGCGGGTCGTGGTAGGCCAGGTGGCGGATCTGCGCCTCGGCATTTTTCAGCAGGCTGACGTCCCGCGCGGTCAATAGTAGGCACGCGGTTTCGTTGAGGGTGATCGGCTCTACCGACACTTCTACCGTCAGCAATTCGCCGCGCTTGTTGCGCCCGAGCATTTCCTGGTGATGTACCCGGCCCTTGATCTGCAGTTCGGCCAGCAACGCCGAGCGTTGTTTTTCTTCAGCCCAGATCCCTACCTGATACACGGTACGGCCGATCACTTCATCGGCGCGGTAGCCGGTCAGGCGGCAAAAGCCGTCGTTGACCTCCAGATAGCGTCCGGTATCGCGTTCGGTGATGGTGATGGCGTCGGGGCTTGAGTGGAAGGCCTTGGCGAACTTCTCTTCGCTGGCCTTGAGCGCCGCTTCCGAGCGTTGCTGCTGGGTGATGTCGCGCAAGGTGGTGACGATGCAGGGCTGTTCGCTGACGCTGATCTGACGGCTGGAAATCACGCAAGTCAGCGACTGCCCATCCTTGTGCTGGACGAGGATTGCCACATTGTTCAGGCCTTGTTCGCGGATCACCTGTTCGATCCGCTGCAGGCTTTTTGCCGAAGCGTCCCACAGGCCGATTTCGTCGGCACTGCGGCCGATCACGTCGGCGGCGCTCCAGCCAAAGGTCTGGGTGAAGCTGGAGTTGATCTCGATGAATTGCCCGGTGTCCTGGCGCGTCACGCAGATCGGGTCCGGGCTGACCTGGAACAGGGTAGCGAATTTCTCTTCGGAAGCTATCAGGCGCTGTTCGCGCTCGACCTGGTCGGTGATGTCGAGCAAGGTGCCGGCCATGCGCAGGGGGACACCGTTTTCATCGCGGTAGAGGCGGGCGCGGCTCTCCAGGTAGCGAGAGCTGCCATCCGGCATTTGCACCCGATAGGTCAGCTGATAGTTGCCGGCGGGGCCTTCGCGCAGGCTGCGGTAGGCATCGCGCATGGTGTCGCGTTCTTCGCCGGGCACGCCTTCGAAAAAGTCGTCGAAGGATTCATGGAATGGAATGGGCTCCATGCCGTGTAACTGGGCGGCGCGCGCCGAGCCATACAGCATGCCGCTGGGTATGTGCCAGTCCCAGGTGCCCAGTTGTGCCGAGTCCAGGGCCAGGTCGAGGCGCTCCTGGCTGTCTTTGAGGGCGTGTTCGGCCGCTTTGCGTTCGGTGGTGTCGAGGAAAGTGCTCAGCAGGTAGGGCTGGCCTTCGAGTTCGACCTTTTGCGCACTGAGGATGCCATCGTGGACCTGCCCGTTGCTGGCGCGAAACTGCACCTCCATATTGGTCAGCTCGCCCTTGGCCTTGGTCGCCTTGACCAGTTGCGCGCGTTGCTCGGGGTGCACCCAGAGGCCCAGTTCCAGCGTGGTGCGGCCGATCGCGTCCTGCACCGGCCAGCCGAACAGGCTTTCGAAATACTGGTTGGCTTCGGTGATCAGGCCGTCTTCCTGGCGCGTCAGCAGGACCATGTTCGGACACAAGTGAAACAGCGTCGCGAAGCGTTTTTCCGAACTGCTCAGCGCCTGTTCGCGCAGACGCTGGTGGGTGATTTCGCGGATCACGCCAATCATTCGGGGACGGCCGAGCTTGTCCGGCAGCAGGCTGCCGCTGATCTCCAGCCAATGCAGGCTGCCGTCGGGCCAGCGAACGCGGTGGTGCATCGCTTGCTCGAGCGGTGCGCCTGCGATCACGGCATGGAAGGCGCGAAGGGTCTTTGCCCGATCTTCGGCAGGCAACAAGTCGAGGTATTCCAGGTCGGCCGGCAACGGTTGCCGGGGGTCGAAGCCAAACAGCGCCTGCGTGCCCCGGGACCAACTGATCTGCCCACGCTCGATATCCCAATACCACGCGCCCAGCCGCGCGCCATTGAGCGCGGCCAGCAATTGCGAGGCACTTTCCCAGCTTTGTTCGGAGCTTTTCGGGTCAAGCGCCTGGATGCGCGGCATCGGCGGAATACGGTCAACAGATTTCGGCATTGGCAAGCCTTGAGCTGAATTGGGTCTCGGGTACAGAAATTCGGGCTCTATAGGAGTAGCACAAGTTAGCCTTGAGTCCCTGGCAGATCGATCTGGGCATCCAGTAAGGCCATGAAGGCCCGCGCTGCATTCGATAGCGTCCTTTCTGTGTGCAGGATATAGCCTAGCTGGCGAGTCAGTTGTATGCCCGGTAAAGGTATTCGCGCAACCTGGTCGTCGAGCATGGTGCGTGGCAAGACACTCCAGGCCAGGCCGATCGACACCATCATCTTGATGGTTTCGAGGTAATTGGTACTCATGGCGATGTTCGGCGTCAGGCCTTGGGCCTCGAACAGGCGTTGGACAATGTGATGGGTGAACGTGTTGCCGCCGGGGAACACCGCCGGGTGTCGGGCGATGTCCGCGAGGCTGACCTTGCCGTTGCCGAGCAACGAATGCTCCGGGGCGACCACAAAGTCCAGCGGGTCGTCCCACACCGGTGTGGCCTTGACCAGGGCATGGGGCTCCGGCGCCAGGGTGATGACCGCCAGTTCAGCCCGACCATGGAGGATTTCTTCGTAGGCCACTTCCGAATCGAGAAACTGGATATCCAGCGCCACCTCGGGATAACGCCGAGTGAACTCTCTCAATAAAGGCGGCAAACGGTGCAGGCCGATATGGTGACTGGTGGCCAAGGTCAGACGACCGGTCACCTCCCCGGTGAGGTTGGTCAGGGCGCGGCGCGTATCATCAAGGACATTCAGGATCTGATAGGCCCGGGGCAGCAGGGCGCGGCCGGCCTCGGTCAGGCCGACTTCGCGGCCCAGCCGATCGAACAGGCGCACCTTCAATTGCTGCTCCAGGCCAGCGATGCGCTTGCTGATCGCCGGTTGGGTCAGATGCAGTCGCTCGCCGGCGCCGGAGAAGCTTCCGGTCTCGGCGATGGCAATAAAGGCATTGAGATTGGCGAGGTCCATTGCTGTATTCCAGTTGGTTATCCAAAGCATAAAAAATATGAATTTGAGTTATTTAATCTAACCCCATAGGATCAGCCTCACAAGCCAAAGGGTTATTGAACCACTCAAGACCCAGGGCATAGAAACAAGCTGATGAGGAAACCGTCTGATGGCCGGCAAAACGCTCTACGACAAGCTCTGGGATTCGCATTTGGTCAAACAGCGCGACGATGGCTCGGCGCTGATCTATATCGATCGTCACATCATCCACGAAGTGACTTCGCCGCAAGCTTTCGAAGGGCTGCGACTGGCCGGGCGCAAGCCATGGCGCATCGATGCCAACATCGCGACCCCGGACCACAACGTACCGACCACCCCGGAGCGCAAGGGCGGCATCGCAGCCATTGCCGACCAGGTCTCGCGTTTGCAGGTCCAGACCCTCGACGATAACTGCGATGAATACGGCATCGTCGAATTCAAGATGAATGACGTCCGCCAAGGCATCGTCCACGTCATCGGCCCGGAGCAGGGCGCTACTTTGCCGGGCATGACCGTGGTCTGCGGCGACTCCCATACCTCGACCCACGGCGCGTTCGGTGCCCTGGCCCATGGTATCGGCACTTCCGAGGTCGAGCACGTGCTCGCCACCCAGTGCCTGGTCGCCAAGAAAATGAAGAACATGCTGGTTCGCGTCGAAGGCCAATTGCCGTTTGGCGTGACTGCCAAGGACATCGTGCTCGCCGTGATTGGCAAGATCGGTACCGCCGGTGGTAACGGTCACGCCATCGAATTCGCCGGCAGCGCGATTCGCGACCTGTCCGTTGAAGGCCGCATGACCATCTGCAACATGTCCATCGAGGCCGGTGCTCGCGTTGGCCTGGTAGCCGCCGATGAAAAAACCGTGGCTTACGTGAAGGGCCGTCCATTCGCCCCGAAAGGCGCGGAATGGGATTTGGCCGTCGAAGCCTGGAAAGACCTGGTATCCGATGCCGACGCGGTGTTCGACACGGTTGTCGAACTCGACGCGACCCAGATCAAGCCGCAAGTCAGCTGGGGCACTTCGCCCGAGATGGTCCTGGCGGTCGACCAGCACGTTCCGGATCCTGCGAAGGAAATGGACCTGGTCAAGCGCGGTTCCATCGAGCGCGCCCTGAAGTACATGGGTTTGACCGCCAATCAGGCGATCACCGACATTCAGTTGGACCGTGTGTTCATCGGCTCCTGCACCAACTCGCGGATCGAAGACCTGCGCGCAGCGGCGGTGATCGCCAAGGGCCGCAAGGTGGCCTCCACCATCAAGCAGGCCATCGTGGTGCCGGGTTCGGGCCTGGTGAAAGCACAGGCCGAATCGGAAGGCCTGGACAAGATTTTCCTCGAAGCCGGTTTCGAATGGCGCGAGCCAGGTTGCTCGATGTGCCTGGCGATGAACCCGGACCGCTTGGAGTCTGGCGAGCATTGCGCTTCCACGTCGAACCGCAACTTCGAAGGCCGCCAGGGTGCCGGTGGTCGTACCCACCTCGTGAGCCCGGCCATGGCCGCCGCCGCCGCGGTGAACGGTCGTTTCGTCGACGTCCGTGAATTGATCTAAAGGAGCGCAGCATGAAAGCTTTTACCCAGCACACTGGACTTGTCGCGCCTCTGGATCGTGCCAACGTCGACACCGACCAGATCATCCCGAAACAATTCTTGAAGTCGATCAAGCGCACCGGTTTCGGTCCGAACCTGTTCGACGAATGGCGTTACCTGGACGTGGGTCAGCCCTATCAGGACAACTCCAAGCGCCCATTAAACAAGGACTTCGTCCTCAACGCCGAGCGTTACCAAGGCGCCAGCGTGCTGCTGGCCCGCGAGAACTTTGGCTGCGGCTCCAGCCGCGAGCACGCGCCATGGGCGCTGGAAGAGTACGGTTTCCGCAGCATCATCGCGCCGAGCTATGCCGACATTTTCTTCAACAACAGCTTCAAGAACGGCTTGCTGCCGATCATCTTGAGCGACGCTGAAGTCGACGAGCTGTTCCAGCAGGTCGAGGCCAATCCGGGCTACCAGCTGCAGATCGACCTGCAGGCCCAGACTGTGACCCGCCCGGACGGCAAAGTGCTGAGCTTTGAAATCGACGCGTTCCGCAAGCACTGCCTGCTCAATGGCCTGGACGATATCGGTTTGACCTTGCAAGACGGTGATGCGATCGCGGCGTTCGAGGCCAAGCACCGGGCGAGCCAGCCGTGGTTGTTTCGCGACGCTTGATTTTGCGTAGGACGTGATGACGCCTTCGCGAGCAGGCTCGCTCCCACATTTGAAATGCATTCCACTGTGGGAGCGAGCCTGCTCGCGAAGAGGCCCGAACAAACACCACAAGACTCAACCCCAAAAAGGAAGTCCCCCATGACCAGCACCGCCCAGCACAGCCAGGTAGTCCAAAAGCAATTCGGTGAACAGGCCGCGGCCTACCTGAGCAGCGCCGTACACGCTCAAGGCACCGAATTTGCGCTGCTACAGGCCGAACTGGCGGGACAGGGCGAGGCGCGGGTCCTGGACCTGGGGTGCGGCGCCGGTCACGTGAGTTTTCAGGTGGCCTCGCTGGTCAAGGAAGTGGTGGCCTACGACCTGTCGCAGCAAATGCTCGACGTGGTCGCCGCCGCAGCCATTGATCGGGGCCTGAGCAATATTTCCACGATCAACGGCGCCGCCGAGCGCCTGCCGTTCGCCGATGGCGAGTTCGATTTCGTTTTCAGCCGCTATTCGGCGCACCATTGGAGCGATCTCGGCCTGGCCTTGCGGGAAGTGCGCCGGGTGCTGAAACCGGGTGGCGTAGCGGCTTTCATCGACGTGTTGTCACCAGGCAGCCCATTGTTCGACACTTACCTGCAAAGCGTCGAAGTGCTGCGCGACACCAGCCATGTGCGCGACTATAGCGCCGGTGAGTGGTTGCGCCAGGTCAGTGAGGCGGGGCTGCATACCCGCAGCACTAGCCGCCAGCGGCTGCGCCTGGAATACAGCTCCTGGGTCGAGCGCATGCGCACGCCAGAGGTGATGCGCGCGGCGATCCGCGAGTTGCAGCAGTCGATGGGTAACGAGGTGCGCGAATATTTTGAGATTGAAGCCGATGGATCGTTCAGTACCGATGTGCTGGTGCTGATGGCTGAAAGATAAGCGACTAACAGACTTTTTCCGGGAGCGCCCGAGGGCGCACCGACTGATGACATGAGGAACGCATGAGCAAGCAGATTCTGATTCTCCCAGGTGACGGTATTGGCCCGGAAATCATGGCCGAAGCGGTCAAGGTGCTGGAACTGGCCAACGACAAGTACGCCCTGGGCTTCGAGCTGAGTCACGACGTGATCGGTGGCGCGGCCATCGACAAGCACGGCGTACCTTTGGCCGATGAAACCCTGGAGCGTGCCCGCGCGGCGGACGCCGTACTGTTGGGCGCGGTGGGCGGCCCGAAATGGGACACCATCGAGCGTGATATCCGTCCTGAACGCGGCCTGCTGAAAATTCGTGCGCAACTGGGCTTGTTCGGCAACCTGCGTCCGGCGATCCTGTACCCGCAACTGGCCGAGGCTTCCAGCCTGAAACCGGAAATCGTTGCCGGCCTGGACATCCTGATCGTTCGCGAGCTGACCGGCGGTATCTACTTCGGCGCGCCACGTGGCACCCGGACCCTGGAAAACGGCGAGCGTCAGTCCTACGACACCCTGCCATACAGCGAAAGCGAAATCCGCCGCATCGCCCGTGTCGGTTTCGACATGGCCATGGTCCGCGGCAAGAAGCTCTGCTCGGTGGACAAGGCCAACGTGCTGGCCTCCAGCCAGCTGTGGCGTGAAATCGTCGAGGAAGTGGCCAAGGATTACCCACAAGTCGAGCTGAGCCACATGTACGTCGACAACGCTGCCATGCAACTGGTGCGGGCACCGAAGCAGTTCGACGTGATCGTCACCGACAACATGTTCGGCGATATCCTGTCCGACCAGGCGTCGATGCTCACCGGTTCCATCGGCATGCTGCCGTCGGCATCCCTGGACACCAATAACAAAGGCATGTACGAGCCGTGCCACGGTTCGGCACCGGACATCGCAGGTAAAGGCATCGCCAACCCGTTGGCGACCATTTTGTCGGTGTCGATGATGTTGCGCTACAGCTTCAACCAGCAGGCCGCCGCCGATGCCATCGAAAAAGCGGTAAGCCTGGTATTGGACCAGGGCTTGCGCACCGGTGACATCTGGTCGAACGGTTGCACTAAAGTCGGTACGCAGGAAATGGGCGACGCAGTAGTCGCCGCGCTGCGGAATCTGTAATCTCTCGGGCCCGCTGCCTGATTTCACCCCCTAAAGCAGCGGCCCACATTTCAAGAAGGTGTAGTTGCGATGAAACGTGTAGGTCTGATCGGTTGGCGCGGTATGGTCGGTTCCGTGCTCATGCAGCGGATGCTGGAAGAGCAGGATTTCGATCTTATCGAGCCGGTGTTTTTCACCACTTCCAATGTCGGTGGCCAAGGCCCGTCCGTGGGCAAGGACATTGCTCCGCTCAAGGACGCTTACAGCATTGAAGAGCTGAAGACCCTCGACGTGATCCTGACCTGCCAGGGTGGCGACTACACCAGCGAAGTCTTCCCGAAACTGCGCGAAGCCGGCTGGCAGGGTTACTGGATCGATGCCGCCTCCAGCCTGCGCATGCAGGATGACGCCGTCATCGTGCTGGACCCGGTGAACCGCAAGGTCATCGATCAGCAACTGGACGCGGGCACCAAGAACTACATCGGTGGCAACTGCACCGTCAGCCTGATGCTGATGGGCCTGGGCGGCCTGTTCGAGGCTGGCCTGGTGGAGTGGATGAGCGCCATGACTTATCAGGCGGCCTCCGGTGCCGGCGCGCAGAACATGCGTGAACTGATCAAGCAAATGGGTGCGACCCATGCCGCTGTTGCCGATCAACTGGCCGATCCGGCCAGTGCGATCCTCGACATCGATCGTCGTGTGGCGGAAGCCATGCGCAGCGACGCGTACCCGACCGAAAACTTCGGCGTACCGCTGGCTGGCAGCCTGATCCCGTGGATCGACAAGGAACTGCCGAACGGTCAAAGCCGTGAAGAGTGGAAGGCCCAGGCCGAGACCAACAAAATCCTCGGTCGCTTCAAGAGCCCGATCCCGGTGGATGGCATCTGCGTGCGCATCGGCGCCATGCGCTGCCACAGCCAGGCGCTGACCATCAAGCTGAACAAAGATGTACCGATCGCCGATATCGAAGGGCTGATCAGCCAGCACAACCCTTGGGTCAAGCTGGTGCCGAACAGCCGTGAGACCAGCATTCAGGAACTGAGCCCGAACAAGGTTACCGGCACCCTGAACATCCCGGTTGGCCGCCTGCGCAAGCTGAACATGGGCTCGCAGTTCGTCGGCGCGTTCACCGTCGGCGACCAGCTGTTGTGGGGCGCGGCCGAGCCGCTGCGTCGCATGCTGCGGATCTTGCTCGAGCGTTGATCGATTGAAGCCATTAAAGAACCCGCGCCTTGAAAGAGGTGCGGGTTTTTTTATTCCGGCAATCTGATGTTGATGGGGTGTTTATACCGACCCCTTCGCGAGCAGGCTCGCTTCCACATCAGACCGCAATCAACTGTGGGAGCGAGGCCTGCTCGCGAAGGGGTCGGTACAGCCACAGCAAATATCCGGCAGAATTGCCTGCATGCCCCCCACCCGGTAAAGTGCCGCTCCCCCCGTTTCGCCAGAGGTAAAACCATGAGCCAGACCCTTGATATTGCCGTGATCGGCGCCACCGGTACTGTCGGCGAAACGCTGGTGCAGATCCTCGAAGAACGTGATTTTCCGATCGGCAGCCTGCATCTGCTGGCCAGCAGTGAATCCGCCGGCAGTTCGGTGCCGTACCGCGGCAAGAACGTACGGGTGCGTGAAGTCGATGAGTTCGATTTTGGCAAGGTCCAGTTAGTATTTTTTGCCGCCGGTCCAGCGGTGACATTGAGTTACACCGCGCGTGCCACGGCGGCCGGTTGCTCGATCATCGATCTGTCTGGCGCCTTGCCGGCCGAGCAAGCGCCACAGGTGGTCCCGGAAGCGAATGCTTCAGTGCTGGCCGGCCTGAAAAAGCCCTTCCAGGTCAGCAGCCCGAGCCCGGCGGCCAGCACCCTGGCGGTGCTGCTCGCACCCCTGCTGGGGCTGCTCGATTTGCAACGCATCAACCTGACCGCCTGCCTGGCAGTATCGGCCCAGGGCCGCGAAGCCGTGACAGAGCTGGCCCGGCAAACCGCCGAATTGCTGAACGTTCGCCCACTGGAGCCAACCTTCTTTGACCGGCAGATGGCTTTTAACCTGCTGGCCCAGGTCGGCAAGCCGGACGAACAGGGCCATACCCTGCTGGAAAAGCGCCTGGTGCGTGAACTGCGTCAAGTCATGGCGTTGCCTTCATTGAAGATTTCCGTCACTTGCATTCAAGCCCCGGTGTTTTTTGGCGATAGCTATAGCGTGACCTTGCAGTGTGCGAGCGATATCGACCTGGCAAAGGTCAACGCCGCGCTCGAGGACGCTCCCGGCATCGAGTTGGTGGAAGCCGGCGATTACCCGACGGCGGTCGGCGATGCGGTAGGGCAGGATGTGGTCTACGTTGGTCGGGTGCGCTTGGGGATCGACGAACCGTCGGAACTTAATGTGTGGCTGACGTCAGATAACGTACGCAAAGGCGCGGCGCTCAATGCTGTGCAGGTCGCCGAGTTGTTGATAAAAGACCTGCTGTAAAAGATACTTCCAAACGAGCGTCATGCTTGGCCGTAATGTCGAAGGCGAGCCGCCCTGAAGGGCTTTGCAGGGCATGCATGAAACGATCGCGCGCGGCGACCTTCGCCCGCGCGCAATGCCTTACGGCAGCGGCTATCTGCCTCGCTGGCCGAGGAATGTGAAAACTAAGGATAAGCTATGGTTCAAGTTCGCAAACTGGTGTTAGCAATAGCGGCCGCCTCGGCGCTGTCCTCCGGTATGGCGCATGCCCTCGGGCTCGGGGAACTGACCCTGAAGTCGACGCTGAACCAGCCGCTGGTGGCGGAAATCGAGTTGCTCGACGTCAAGGAACTCACCGCTGCCGAAGTGGTGCCGAGCCTGGCTTCTCCTGACGATTTCGCCAAGGCCGGTGTCGACCGCCAGGCGTTTCTCAACGACCTGACCTTTACTCCGGTACTCAACGCCAGCGGCAAAAGCATCCTGCGCGTCACCTCCAGCAAACCCCTGACCGAACCGATGGTGAAATTCCTGGTTCAGGTGATGTGGCCCAACGGTCGACTGCTGCGCGATTACAGCGTGCTGCTCGATCCGTCCAAATTCTCGCCGCAGACCGCTGACGCGGCTGCGCAAGCTGCACCTGTTCAAACCGGTACCACGCCCGTCACTGGCGCGACCAAACCGTCCGAATACACCACCACGCGGCGCGACACCCTGTGGGAAATCGCCGCGAAGGCGCGTAATGGCGGTTCGATTCAACAAACCATGCTGGCCATCCAGGCGCTGAACCCGGATGCCTTCATCGATGGCAACATCAACCGGCTCAAAACCGGCCAGGTATTGCGTCTGCCCGATCAGGCGCAAAGCACGAGCTTGCCGCAATCGAAGGCCATCGCCGAAGTGGCTGCACAAAATACCGCCTGGCGTCAGGGGCGTCGTTATGTCGCCAAGCCTGGAGCAGGCCAGCAGCAACTTGACGCCACCAATCGGGGTCGCGGTGAAGCCACTTCATCGCAAGCTGGCCAGGATAAGCTGAGCCTGGTTTCCGCCGAATCCGGAAAAGCCAAGGGCAAGGGCGTCGCAGGCGATGCCAAGGCCTTGAACAACCAGTTGGCGGTAACCCAGGAAAGTCTCGATACCAAGCGCCGCGACAGTGCTGAGCTGAAAAGCCGCATGACCGATCTGCAAAGCCAGATGGACAAGCTGCAACGCCTCATTGAGCTGAAGAACAACCAACTGGCCAAATTGCAGGCCGAAGGTGCGGCAGGAGCGCCTGCGACAACTGCGACCGCTGCGGCGATCCCGGCTGAGCTGCCCGCTGATCCTGCGGCAACGCCTGCCGAAGCGCCGGCTCCGGTTCCGGCCGAAGCAACGGCCCCCGCGCCTGTTCCGGCTGAAGCGACGCCTGCTGCGGCTCCGGCAGAAACACCGATCGAATCGAAACCTGCAGCCTCCGATGAGCAGAAATTCAATGAGTTGCTGACCAATCCGTGGCTGCTGGGTCTGGCGGGTGGCGGGGCAGTGGTGGTGTTGCTGTTGCTGCTGTTACTGGCCCGTCGCCGCAAAGCCCAGCAGGAAGCCGAGAAACATCTGCGCATGGCCCGCGCCCTGGCCGAAGAGCAGGCGTTTTCCTCCGAGCTTGACCTGTCAAAAGGCATCTTCGATGACCTGGAGGATGCGCCACCGAGCCCGAAACTGGCCACTGCACCGACTCCAGCGCCAGCTCCCGCCCCCGCCCCCGCTCCGGTGATTGCTCCGGTCGTGGTCACGCCGCCGATTGCCGCGCCACTGGTATCGCCCGCCGCCGAGCATTCCGACGATGTGTTGGGTCGCGCGCAGTCGCACATCGACGGCGGTCGGTTGAACCAGGCTGCCGCGCTGCTTGAAGAGGGCGTCAAGCAGGAGCCTCAACGCAGCGATTTGCGCCTCAAGCTGATGGAAGTCTACGGTTTGCAGGGTGATCGCGACGCGTTCGTGGTCCAGGAGCGGCAGTTGGTCGCCAATGGCGACAATTATGCCCAGGTGGAAAAACTCAAGAGCCGCTTCCCGGCCATGGCGCTGGTCGCTGCGGGCGGTATCGCCGCTGCCGCCGCTGCTGCCGAGCTGGACGCACAGTACGTCAAGGACCTGTTGCTCGACGAGCCTCAGGCGCCGGCTGCATTCGATGACGATTTTGACAGCGCGTTCGACTTGAGTCTGGATGACCTGGAAAATGTCACGCCGGTAACGCCGGTCGCGGTTGAGCCGGCACCCGTACCAGCGCCTGAGCCTGAGCCTGAGCCGGAAACAACCCTGGCCGATCTGGAAGATTTCCCGCTGGACGATGACCTGAGCTTCGAGTCGGTCTTGCAGCAGCAGACTGAAATCAAGGAAAACCTCGATGACCTGTCGGAGTTCGATCTGGATATGGACCTCGGTGGCGAGCCAACGCCCGCGATCCTGGCCGAGGACGACTTCCTGCTGAGCCTGGATGAAGATGTCAAGGACCTGCCGGCGGCGCCAGCGCCGGACGTGCCACAAGTGACCCTGGACGATCTGGACCTGCCGGCGGATTTCGATTTGTCGCTGGCCGATGAGATGGACGTTCCGGCGCCTGAGCAGGCATTTGGTACTGAGCTGGATGACGTCAGCGCCGAATTGGAAAGCCTGTCCCAGAGCATCAGTGAGCCAAGCTTCACGGTGGATGACGCCCTGGCAACCGTGGATGATGAGCCGGAATTCGATTTCCTGTCCGGTACCGACGAGGTCGCGACCAAGCTCGATCTGGCCCAGGCCTACATCGACATGGGCGATAACGATGGCGCGCGTGACATCCTCAACGAGGTGGTGACCGAAGGCGACGACGGGCAGAAGAGCGAAGCGAAGGAGATGCTTGCGCGCCTGGCTTGAGTGATTGAGCGGTCGGTTGTAAGCAAAGCGGCAGCCCATTGAGGCTGCCGTTTTTGTTTGCCGCGGTGATGCGATGGCGTCTGCGAGGCCGCTTTCGCGAGCAGGCTCGCTCCCACAGACACCAATCCCCCTGTGGGAGCGAGCCTGCTCGCGAAGGCGACAGCCGATTCGCCACAGTACCTGCTGTTGTACTGGCGTCCCCGCTCGGCAGCCTTATAATGCCCCCCTTTGCGTACATCAGCAGGCTGTCACTCCTTGGCAAACATAGATAACCCGGCCGCCGAAATGGCGGCCGACGGCTTTTTCCGGATCGCGTTGGGCGTTGAATACAAGGGCTCGCGTTATCGTGGCTGGCAGCGCCAGGCCTCCGGCGTGCTCACGGTGCAGGAAACCCTCGAAAACGCCTTGTCGAAGGTGGCCGACTCTCCCGTTTCGCTGCTGTGCGCCGGGCGTACCGATGCCGGCGTGCATGCGTGTGGCCAAGTGGTGCACTTCGATACGCAAGTCGAGCGTTCGATGAAAGCCTGGGTCATGGGCGCCAATATCAATTTGCCGCACGATGTCAGCGTCAGTTGGGCCAAGGTCATGCCGGCGCATTTTCATGCCCGGTTCAAGGCCATTGCCCGGCGATATCGGTATGTGATCTACAACGACCAGATCCGTCCGGCGCACCTGAACGAGGAAATCACCTGGAACCACCGTCCACTGGACGTCGAGCGCATGGCCGAAGCGGCCCGGTACCTGGTGGGCACGCACGATTTCAGCGCTTTCCGAGCCGGCCAGTGCCAGGCCAAGTCGCCGATCAAAGAGCTGCATCACCTGCGAGTCACGCGCCACGGCAAGATGATCGTGCTGGATATTCGCGCCAGCGCCTTCCTGCACCACATGGTGCGCAACATCGCCGGCGTGCTGATGACCATCGGTGCTGGCGAGCGTCCGGTGGAGTGGATGAAGGAAGTGCTGGAGAGCCGGATTCGCCGTTCCGGCGGGGTGACGGCGCATCCGTTCGGCCTGTATCTGGTGCAGGTCGAGTACCGCGACGAGTTCCAGTTGCCCGAGCGTTACATCGGCCCACATTTCCTTACCGGTTTCAGCGAACTTGACGGCTGACGCCTTCGAACGCTTTTGTTACCATCCGGGACTTTCCCGGATTTACCGTGAGGATTTATCGACATGCCAGCCGTTCGCAGCAAGATTTGCGGGATTACCCGCATAGAAGATGCGTTGGCGGCGGTCGAGGCCGGGGCCGATGCCATCGGCTTTGTGTTCTACGCCAAGAGCCCGCGGGGCGTGACGTTCCAGCAGGCGCGCGCGATCATCAAGGCGTTGCCGCCGTTCGTCACCACCGTGGGCTTGTTCGTCAACGCCAGCCGCTGCGAGCTGGGAGAAATCCTCGACGCCGTGCCACTGGACCTGCTGCAGTTCCATGGCGATGAAAGTGCAGCGGATTGCGAGGGCTGGCATCGTCCTTACATCAAGGCGCTGCGGGTCAAGGCGGGGGATGATATCGCGGCCGCTTGCGCTGCTTATCCGAGTGCCAGCGGTATTTTGCTCGACGCCTATGTCGAAGGTGTTCCCGGTGGAACCGGCCAGGCGTTCGACTGGTCATTGATACCGCAAGGCTTGAACAAGCCGATTATCCTGGCGGGCGGCCTGACTCCGGAAAACGTCGCCGAGGCGGTGGCGCGGGTTCGACCTTATGCCGTGGATGTGAGTGGCGGGGTAGAGTCGAGCAAGGGCATCAAGGATCACGCAAAGATTCAGGCGTTTATCAAGGCAGTCCGTGGCAGCTTGATGTGACGGCTGGCAGACTGCCGCCGTCCACTGCACTGTACAAAACGGCTGAGGATTGATGGGTTGTACGCAGGTCACGCTGCACTGACCCGGCACCCATCGAACATCGCCGCACACATGAATTTAGCTCAAGGGCATACGCGGGGCTGCGAACCAGAGCGTTCGGGCCGCCGGTACTGGAGAAAGAAAGCATGAGCAACTGGTTAGTAGACAAACTGATCCCTTCGATCATGCGTTCCGAGGTCAAGAAGAGCTCGGTGCCTGAAGGTCTTTGGCACAAATGCCCGTCTTGCGAGGCTGTGCTGTATCGTCCGGAGCTGGAAAAAACCCTGGACGTTTGCCCCAAGTGCAATCATCACATGCGCATCGGCGCGCGCGCGCGCATCGACATTTTCCTCGACGCCGAAGGTCGTACCGAGCTGGGCGCTGACCTGGAGCCGGTTGACCGCCTGAAGTTCCGCGACGGCAAGAAGTACAAGGATCGCCTGACCGCGGCGCAGAAGCAGACTGGCGAAAAAGACGCGCTGATCTCGATGAGCGGCACCCTGCTGGGCATGCCTGTCGTGGTATCGGCGTTCGAATTCTCGTTCATGG
The DNA here is from genome assembly GCF_000408945.1 of Pseudomonas sp. G5(2012). NCBI lineage: Bacteria > Pseudomonadati > Pseudomonadota > Gammaproteobacteria > Pseudomonadales > Pseudomonadaceae > Pseudomonas > Pseudomonas sp. G5(2012). The sequence continues at coordinate 24,624 of NZ_APIO01000006.1, read as the reverse complement.
GCGGCTCGATGGGCGCCATCGTCGGTGAGCGCTTCGTGCGCGCGGCCAACTACGCGCTGGAAAAACGCTGCCCGATGATCTGCTTCTCCGCCTCCGGTGGCGCGCGGATGCAGGAAGCCCTGATCTCGCTGATGCAAATGGCCAAGACCTCCGCGGTGCTGGCGCGTCTGCGTGAAGAAGGCATTCCGTTCATTTCCGTGCTGACCGATCCGGTCTACGGCGGTGTTTCCGCCAGCCTGGCGATGCTGGGCGACGTGATCGTCGGCGAGCCCAAGGCCCTGATCGGCTTTGCCGGTCCGCGCGTGATCGAACAAACCGTTCGCGAAAAACTGCCCGAAGGCTTCCAGCGCAGCGAGTTCCTGCTGGAGCACGGCGCGATCGACATGATCATTCACCGTCAGGAGCTGCGTCCGCGCCTGGGTAACCTGCTGGCGCAAATGATGGGCCTGCCGACGCCGAAGTTCGTCGCTGCGCCAATCGAGCCAGTCGTGGTTCCACCGGTACCTGCCAACCTATGATCGAACGTACCCTTGGCGAGTGGCTCGCCTACCTTGAGCAGTTGCACCCTTCGGCCATCGACATGGGGCTTGAGCGCTCGCAGCAGGTAGCGTCCCGAATGGGATTGGGCAAGCCGGCACCTCGGGTGATCACGGTCACCGGCACCAATGGCAAGGGCTCTACCTGTGCATTCGTGGCTTCATTGCTGCGGGCGCAGGGCCTGCGCGTCGGTGTCTACAGCTCTCCGCACCTGCTGCGTTACAACGAGCGGGTGCAGGTCAATGGCGTCGAAGCCACTGACGCCGAGCTTTGCCAGGCTTTTGCTGCGGTCGAAGCCGGTCGCGGCGATACCTCCCTGACCTATTTCGAGATGGGGACCCTGGCGGCGTTCTGGCTGTTTCAACAGTCCGGGCTTGACGCCGTGGTCCTGGAAGTGGGTCTGGGCGGGCGCCTGGATACCGTCAATGTGGTAGACGCCGACATGGCGTTGGTCACCAGTATTGGCGTGGATCATGCGGATTACCTGGGTGATACCCGCGAGTCCGTGGCCTTCGAAAAGGCCGGCATCTTCCGTCAGGGCGCGCCTGCGCTCTGCGGCGACTTGAATCCTCCGCAACCCCTGCTGGACAAGGCGCGCGAGCTCAATTGCCCGTTTTTCCTGCGTGGGCGCGATTTCGACCTGGGTGTTACCGATCAGCATTGGCAATGGCGCGGCGTCGATGCCAGGGGGCAAGTGGTCGAATTGCACGACCTGCCGCTGCTCGACCTGCCGATGGAAAACGCCGCCCTGGCGCTGCAAGCCTATCTGTTGCTCGGGTTGCCTTGGGCAAACGCGCAGATTGTCCAGGCGCTGCAAGCGACGCGGATAGTGGGTCGACTCGATCGCCGGCAGTTCGACTGGCAGGGTAAGCGCCTCAATTTGTTGCTGGATGTGGGGCATAACCCCCATGCCGCAGAGTATCTGGCCCGGCGCCTGGCCAGTCGTCCACCGGCGGGCAAGCGTCTGGCGGTATTCGGGTTGCTGGCTGACAAGGATCTGGAGGGTGTCATTGGCGAATTGAGTGCTAGTGTCGAGCATTGGGCAGTCGCGCCGCTGGATTCGCCCCGGGCGCGACCGGTGACCGACTTGCGTGAAGCGCTGGACAAGCGCGGTGCTTCGGTGACGTCGTATGATAGTGTGGCCACCGCTCTGGAAGGGCAGTGTGCGCAGGCGACGAGTGACGACGAGATTCTGTTGTTCGGATCATTCTATTGTGTTGCCGAGGCCCTTGAGTGGCTGGCCCGGCACTCCACGGAGGAAGCGGCAAATGGCATTGCTGGATAAGGCTTACAAGCAACGCATGGTCGGTGCCCTGGTCCTGGTCGCCCTGGCCGTGATTTTCCTGCCGATGCTGTTTTCTCGCCAGGATGAACAGCGCCAGGTGGAGGTCCAGGCTCCGGCCGCGCCACAAGCGCCGGCGATGCCGCAAGTGCAGGTGGAGTCCGTGGTGGTGCCTGAGCCCCAGGCCCTGCCGCAGGAACCTGTGCCGAGCGACGAAGAAATCGCCCAGCAGGAAGCGCCGGTTGCACCGGTTGCGCCTGTCGCTCCGGCACCCGCCGCCAAGCCGGTCACGCCGCCCCCTGCGCCAGCCCCTGTTCCGGCGCTGGCGGCCAAGCCCGCCACGCCACCGTCGCAACCGATCAGCGCCGCACCCGGCAAGCCGGATACCAGCCAAAGCCGCGTCGACGCCAATGGCCTGTCGGTCAGTTGGTCGGTGCAATTGGCCAGCCTGGCCAATCGCGAAAGCGCGGAAAAGCTGCAAAAAAACCTGCGCAGCCAGGGTTATAATGCCTATATCCGCACAGCCGACGGCAAGAATCGCGTGTTTGTCGGGCCACTGATCGAGCGTGCAGAGGCTGATCGCCTGCGTGACCTGTTGAACCGCCAGCAGAACCTCAAGGGGTTTGTCGTGCGCTTTCAACCAGAGCGTGGCTAAATCTATCGCCGCGATTTGAAATGCACTGACAATCGCAGCTTACCGATAAGCATGGGCTCTGCTAAAATGCGCCGCCTTATCCGTCTGTAGGCTGCACTGTGCCATTTACCTGGGTTGACTGGGCGATCGTTGCAATCGTCGCCATCTCCGCTTTGATCAGTCTGAGCCGCGGCTTCGTCAAGGAAGCACTGTCGCTGGTGACCTGGATCATCGCAGGAGCCGTTGCCTGGATGTTCGGTGGCTCATTGTCCGAGTACCTCGTCGGATATATCCAGACCCCATCGGCTCGTATAATCACGGGCTGTGCCATCATGTTTGTCGCCACGCTGATCGTAGGCGCAATGATCAATTATCTTATCGGCGAGTTGGTTCGCGTCACCGGGTTGTCCGGGACCGATCGATTCCTCGGCATGGCTTTCGGCGCAGCGCGTGGCGTGCTGCTGGTGGTCGTGGCGGTCGGGCTGTTGAGCCTGGGGCCGGTACAACAGGACGAGTGGTGGAAACAGTCGCAGCTCGTGCCAAAATTTCTATTGGTCGCAGATTGGTCCAAAAACCTGATTCTCGGGTGGAGCAGTCAGTGGCTTGCCAGCGGTATCAGCGTACCCGCTGATATTCCGTTCAAGGAGCAGCTCTTGCCGATGGCCAAAACGCCTCAGTGAGTGTTGTTCAGTTCAGATCCATTAAGTAGGGGTTGCGTCGCATGTGTGGCATCGTCGGTATCGTCGGTAAGTCGAACGTCAATCAGGCGCTGTATGACGCGCTAACCGTCCTCCAGCACCGCGGCCAGGACGCTGCCGGTATCGTGACCAGCCATGATGGCCGGTTATTCCTGCGCAAGGACAATGGCCTGGTGCGTGACGTGTTCCATCAGCGTCACATGCAGCGCCTGGTCGGCCACATGGGCATTGGCCATGTGCGCTACCCGACCGCGGGCAGCTCGACCTCGGCCGAAGCTCAACCGTTTTACGTCAACTCGCCTTACGGCATCACCCTGGCGCATAACGGTAACCTGACCAACGTTGAACAACTGGCCAAGGAGATTTACGAATCTGACCTGCGCCACGTCAACACCAGTTCCGATTCGGAAGTACTGCTGAACGTGTTCGCGCACGAGCTGGCCCAGCGCGGCAAGCTGCAGCCGACTGAAGAAGACGTATTTGCTGCCGTCACCGACGTGCACAATCGTTGCGTCGGTGGCTATGCGGTCGTGGCCATGGTGACCGGTTACGGCATCGTCGGTTTCCGTGACCCCCACGGCATCCGTCCGATCGTGTTCGGCCAGCGTCACACCGACGAAGGCGTCGAATACATGATCGCCTCCGAGAGCGTGTCCCTGGACGTGCTCGGTTTCACGCTGATTCGCGACCTGGCACCGGGCGAAGCGGTCTACATCACCGAAGACGGCAAGCTGCACACTCGTCAGTGCGCAACCAACCCGTCCCTGACCCCTTGCATCTTCGAGCACGTCTACCTGGCGCGTCCGGACTCGATCATCGACGGCGTGTCGGTGTACAAGGCCCGCCTGCGCATGGGTGAGAAGCTCGCCGAGAAGATCCTGCGCGAGCGTCCGGATCACGACATCGACGTGGTCATCCCGATCCCGGACACCAGCCGCACCGCGGCCCTGGAGCTGGCGAACCACCTGGGCGTGAAGTTCCGCGAAGGTTTCGTGAAGAACCGCTACATCGGCCGCACCTTCATCATGCCGGGCCAGGCGGCACGGAAAAAATCCGTACGCCAGAAGCTCAACGCCATCGAGCTGGAATTCCGCGGCAAGAACGTGATGCTGGTGGACGATTCCATCGTGCGCGGCACCACCTGCAAGCAGATCATCCAGATGGCACGCGAAGCAGGCGCCAAGAACGTTTACTTCTGCTCCGCAGCCCCGGCCGTGCGTTTCCCGAACGTCTACGGCATCGACATGCCGAGCGCCCACGAGCTGATCGCCCACAACCGTTCGACCCAGGACGTTGCGGACCTGATCGGTGCCGACTGGCTGATCTATCAGGACTTGCCTGACTTGATCGAAGCGGTCGGTGGCGGCAAGATCAAAATCGACAAGTTCGATTGCGCGGTGTTCGACGGCCAGTACGTCACCGGCGACGTCGACGAGGCTTACCTGAACAAGATCGAGCAGGCGCGTAACGATGCCTCCAAGGTCAAGACCCAGGCAGTCAGCGCGATCATCGATCTGTACAACAACTGAGTAACTACCGGCCCTGAGGGGCCGGTTTTGTATCTGGCTTTTAATTTACGAGAATAGGGAAAGGAGTGACAGCATGAGTCAGGATTGGGATGCCGGTCGGTTGGACAGCGACCTCGAAGGCGTAGCGTTCGATACCCTGGCCGTTCGTGCCGGTCAGCACCGTACGCCGGAAGGCGAACACGGTGATCCGATGTTCTTCACTTCGAGCTATGTATTCCGTACCGCCGCCGATGCGGCCGCGCGTTTTGCCGGGGAAGTGCCGGGTAACGTTTATTCGCGCTACACCAACCCCACCGTACGCGCCTTCGAAGAGCGTATTGCCGCCCTGGAAAACGCCGAGCAGGCCGTGGCCACTGCCACCGGCATGGCTGCGATCATGGCGGTTGTGATGAGCCTGTGCAGTGCCGGCGATCACGTGCTGGTGTCGCGTAGCGTGTTCGGCTCGACCATCAGCCTGTTCGAGAAGTACTTCAAGCGCTTCGGCATCGAAGTCGACTACGTACCCCTGGCGGATTTGTCCGGCTGGGATGCGTCGATCAAGGCCAACACCAAATTGCTGTTCGTCGAATCGCCGTCCAACCCGTTGGCTGAGCTGGTGGATATCGCCGAACTGGCGAAAATCGCTCACGCCAAGGGCGCGATGCTGGTGGTCGACAACTGCTTCTGCACCCCGGCGCTGCAACAGCCGTTGAAAATGGGTGCGGACATCGTCGTGCACTCGGCAACCAAGTTCATCGACGGCCAGGGCCGTTGCATGGGCGGTGTCGTGGCCGGACGCAGCGAGCAGATGAAAGAAGTGGTCGGCTTCCTGCGCACCGCCGGGCCGACTTTGAGCCCGTTCAACGCCTGGATCTTCCTCAAGGGCCTGGAAACCCTCAATCTGCGGATGAAGGCCCATTGCGCCAACGCCCAGCAACTGGCCGAATGGCTGGAGCAGCAGGACGGCATCGAGAAAGTCCATTACGCCGGCCTCAAGAGCCATCCACAGCACGAGCTGGCCCTGCGTCAGCAAAAGGGCTTCGGTGCGGTGGTGAGTTTCGAGGTCAAGGGCGGTAAAGAGGGCGCCTGGCGCTTTATCGATGCGACCCGCCTGATTTCGATCACTGCCAACCTGGGCGACAGCAAGACCACCATCACCCACCCGAGCACCACCTCCCACGGCCGCCTGGCGCCGCAAGAGCGTGAGGCTGCGGGCATTCGTGACAGCCTGATCCGCATTGCGGTCGGCCTGGAGGACGTGGCAGACCTGCAAGCCGACCTGGCGCGCGGTTTGGCTGCCCTGTGATCGAGTTGTCCACGCCATCGGGCACCAATGGCCGCGTGGCACTGGTGACTGGTGCGGCGCGGGGCATTGGCCTGGGAATTGCGGCCTGGTTGATCAGCGAAGGCTGGCAGGTGGTGCTGACGGACCTGGACCGGGTGCGCGGGTCGAAAGTGGCGAAGGTACTGGGCGACAACGCCTGGTTCATCGCCATGGACGTCTCGAACGAAGGGCAGGTGGCGCTGGGTGTTGCCGAGGTGCTGGGGCAGTTCGGGCGCCTGGACGCGCTGGTGTGCAATGCCGCGGTTGCCGATCCGCACAACATAACCCTGGAAAGCCTCGACCTGGCTTACTGGAACCGGGTACTGGCGGTGAACCTCAGTGGGCCGATGCTGTTGGCCAAGCACTGTGCGCCGTACCTGCGGGCCCATAGCGGGGCGATCGTCAACCTGGCCTCGACCCGTGCCGCACAGTCGGAGCCCGATACCGAGGCCTACGCCGCGAGCAAGGGCGGCCTGCTGGCCTTGACTCACGCGCTGGCCATCAGCCTTGGCCCGGAGATTCGGGTCAATGCGGTCAGCCCTGGCTGGATCGATGCGCGGGACCCGTCGGTGCGCCGTGCCGAGCCGCTGACCGATGCCGACCATGCCCAGCATCCGGCGGGCAGGGTAGGGACAGTCGAGGACGTGGCGGCGATGGTGGCCTGGCTGCTGTCGAAGAACGCCGGGTTTGTTACCGGCCAGGAGTTCGTGGTCGATGGTGGCATGACCAAGAAAATGATCTACAGCGAGTAGGGCGAGCCGGGCATTGATGTTGAGTGCGCCATCGTCTTCGCGAGCAGGCTCGCTCCCACATTGGAAGTGCTATCCACTGTGGGAGCGGGCCTGCTCGCGAAAGCGGTCGACACGGTATCGATTGAAAGAATTTTGTCTTTTTCAGAAAAACTTCAATCCTGCTATTGACTTAGGTTCGCTACCTGCGTAAATTTCGCGGCCTCGGAGATGCAAACGGGTGATTAGCTCAGCTGGGAGAGCGTCTGCCTTACAAGCAGAATGTCGGCGGTTCGATCCCGTCATCACCCACCACTCCCGAGAAACTTGCGAAAGCAAGAGGTAGGCTGAGATGCCTCCACCGACGCGCAGCGGTAGTTCAGTCGGTTAGAATACCGGCCTGTCACGCCGGGGGTCGCGGGTTCGAGTCCCGTCCGCTGCGCCATATTCAACGAATCGGATTCATCCGGTTCGCGGTTGAAAAGCACCGAAGCTTTCGACCAAACGAGTTACTTGGACGCAAGTCCACAGCGATACGCAGCGGTAGTTCAGTCGGTTAGAATACCGGCCTGTCACGCCGGGGGTCGCGGGTTCGAGTCCCGTCCGCTGCGCCATATCTGCCCCGAGGCCCACTGAACGCCTTGGAGCTACGAAGAAAGCCACTGCTTTACTTCGCGTCGATAGCAAAGACCCTGGTCGAAAGACCGGGGTTTTTTGTGTCTGAAATTTGAGCGGAAGCCCGTACCCGCAAGGGTTGAGTGTTGTTCATTGAATCAATGTAAAAATACAGATCCAATGGGGGAACGGGCTTGCTTGCGAAGGCGGCATCAGCAGCACCGCCCGATTTTCAGCCTTGCAGATACACCGCGTGGGTATGGGTGTACTCATACAACCCATGCTTGCCATCCGCACCGCCGATCCCGGATTTACGCACCCCGGCATGGAAACCCTGCATCGCTTCGAAGTTCTCGCGGTTGACGTAGGTTTCGCCAAAATCCAGCTCGCGCATGGCGTGCAGGGTCTTGCTCAGGTCACGGGTGTAGATCGACGAGGTCAGGCCATAGTCGCAGTCGTTGGCCAGGGCGATGGCTTCATCCAGGTCGTCGACGATCTGGATTGGCAGCACGGGACCGAAGATCTCCTCGCGCATGATCTCCATATCGGCGTGGCAGCCGGCCAGAACGGTAGGCTGAAAGTGAAAGCCGTGTGGGAGGTCGGCAATCTGCCCGCCACTGATCAGGCTCGCGCCCTGGCTCAATGCCGTACGGACTTTTCGATTGACGCTGTCCAGGCCCTGGCGATTGATCAGCGGGCCCATCTCCACATCAGGTTGCGCAACCGGGTCGCCATAACGGGTGGCATTCATGGCGGTGGCGATGCGCTCGATGAATTGATCGGCCACCTTGCGCTCGACATAGACCCGCTCGGCGCAATTGCACACCTGGCCGCTGTTGATGATGCGCGAATCACGAATGGCCTTTACCGCCAACTCCAGGTCGGCATCCGCCAAAACAATGGCCGGGGCCTTGCCACCCAGTTCCAGATTGAGCTTGGTGATATTCGGCGCCGCGGCGGCCATGATCCGTGAACCGGTGGCGACGCTACCGGTGAAACTGATCATGTCCACGCGCTTGTGCGCGCTCAGTGCGGCACCGACCTGACCATCGCCACAGACCACATTGAACACGCCGGGTGGCAAGTCGGTTTGCGCGACCAATCGTGCGAATTCGAAGCAGTTGTTGGGTGTTTCTTCGCTGGGCTTGATGACGATGGTGTTGCCGGTGAGCAGCGCTGGGGCCATCTTGCGAGCGATCAGGAAGAACGGGAAATTCCACGGCAGGATCCCGGCCACCACGCCCAGCGGTTTGCGGAACAGGAAGATGTTTTCATCCTGGCGGTCGCTGGTGATGATTTCACCTTCGATGCGCCGCGCCCACTCGGCCATGTAGTCGAGATAGTCGGCGGTGAAGTTGACTTCGACTTCGGCCAGGGCGCTGATCTTGCCTTGTTCCAGGGTGATGGTGCGCGCCAGGTGCGCCACGTTTTCCCGCAGTTTGGCAGCGATGCGGCGCAAGTAGCCGGCGCGGTCATTCGCCGGTTTGCGCGCCCAGTCCTTTTGCGCGGTGCGTGCAGCAGCGAGTGCGCGATCGACATCTTCGGCATTCGACGCTGGCACCTTCGACAGCAGGGCGCCGGTGGCCGGGTTGATCACATCGAGGTGGGCAGCGCTGGCCACGAACTGGCCGTTGATGAAGTTTTGGTAAACAGGCACGGATGACATGGAGCGACTCCTGGGCTGATCAGTAGGTGCGCGACGGCGCTTGTTCGGTAGCCGGTGTGCGGTAACGGGCGAGGGTGGCCATGGCGCTGTGGCGCAACAGGCTGATATCGATCGCCACGGCGATGAACTGGCAGCCCCAGTCCTGATAGCGGCGCGCGTCTGCTTCATTCGGCGCGAGGATGCCGCAGGCCTTGCCGGCCGCCAGCGTCGCGTCGACCGCGTATTGAATGCGCTCCTGAACGTCCGGATGGCCGGGATCGCCGGCATGGCCCAGGCCAATGGACAGATCCGCCGGCCCGATGAATACCGCATCGACGCCTTCGACGGCGGCAATGGCGGCGACGTTTTCCACGCCGAGCCGCGATTCCACTTGCACGATCAGGCATAGCTGTTCGTGGGCGGTAGCCAGATAGTCCGGCACGCCGTCCCAGCGCGTGGCGCGGGTCAGGCCACCGCCGACGCCACGAATGCCGTGGGGCGGATAACGCATGGCGCGAACCAGGGCCTGGGCTTGCTCGGCGGTCTCGACCATCGGGATCATCAGCGTTTGCGCGCCGATATCCAGCAATTGCTTGATCAGGCTGGCATCGCCATTCACGGCGCGCACGATGGGTGCGGTGGCATAGGGCGCCACAGCCTGTAACTGGGCGAGTACGCCGGGCACGGTGTTCGGCGCGTGTTCGCCGTCGATCAACATCCAGTCATAACCGGTGGTGGCGACGATCTCGGCGGCGTAGCCCGTGGCGAACCCGGCCCAGATGCCATATTGGGGCGCATTTTTTTTCAGTGCGGCCTTGAAAGTGTTGTGCGGCATGTTCATCACGAACTCCTGGCTCAGCGGCTATACGGCCGATGCAGTTGGCATTCCGGGTTGAGGGTCACGCCGAATCCGGGCTGGTCGAGTGCCGACAGGCGCATGCGCCCGTTGACCGGTACCGGTTCGCCGAGCAATTGCGGATGGAACATCGGCACCACTTCGTCCGCCTTGGGCGCCATCATCAGGAATTCGGCGAACGGGCTGTTATGCCGGGTGGCAACGAAGTGATAGCTGTACACCGACGAGCCGTGGGGAATGACCAAGGCATTGTGGGCGTCGGCCAGGGCCGAGATCTTCACCAGTTCGGTGAGGCCGCCGCACCAGCCGACATCCGGCTGGATGATGTCGCAGCAACCCATCTCCAGCAGCATGCGGAAGCCCCAGCGGGTTGCTTCGTGTTCGCCGGTGGTCACCAGCATGCCTTTGGGCACGTTGTTGCGCAGGGCGGCGTAGCCCCAGTAATCGTCTGGCGGAAGGGCTTCTTCGATCCACTTCAAGCCGTGTTCGTGGGCGCCGACCGCCAGTTTGGTGGCGTAGTTGAGGTCCAGGCTCATCCAGCAGTCGAGCATCAACCAGAAGTCCGGGCCGACCCGTTCGCGCATGGTCGCCAGTTCTTCGAGGTTCTTGCGCAGGCCTTCCTCGCCTTCGGCCGGGCCGTGGTGCAACGGCATCTTGCCGCCGATGAAGCCCATTTTCTGGGCCAGGTCCGGGCGGGCGCCGGTGGCGTAGAACTGCAATTCATCGCGTACCGCACCGCCGAGCAACTGGTGTACCGGTTCCTGGCGGATCTTGCCGAGCAAGTCCCACAGCGCCAGGTCGACGCCGGAGATCGTATTGATCACGATGCCCTTGCGCCCGTAATACAGGGTCGATTGGTACATCTGGTCCCAGATCTTTTCGATGTCGGTGACTTTCGCGCCCTCGAGGAACCGCGCCAGGTGTTTCTCGACGATGTAGGCAGCCGGTTCGCCGCCCGTGGTCACGGCGAAACCGACAGTGCCGTCGCTGGCTTCAATCTCCACCACCAGGGTGCCGAGTACGTTGATGCCAAAGGTGCGACGGCTTTGGCGGTACTCCGGATATTTGCTCATTGGAGTGGCAATGTGATCGTCGATCCAGTGGCCGTCCGCCTGATCGTGATAATCCGCGCCACCGCCTCGCAGGGTGAAAGCGCGTACGTGTTTGATGGTTGGAATGCCCATGGTGTGACTCCTCAGGTTTAAACAGTGGCCGGTTTATTCGAAGCTTCATGGCCGGGCGAACGCACGCCCAGCACCAGCAACGCGGCGATGACGGTAGTAGCGGACAGCAGGTACAGGCCGGCTGCCGGAGAGTGGAAGGCGCCTTCGGCCCAGTTCTTCAGCACCGGGGCGATGAAGCCGCCGAGGGCGCCGAACGAGTTGATCAGGGCGATCCCGGCCGCCGCGGCACTACCAGCGAGGTAGCTGGAAGGGAAGGTCCAGAACACCGGTTGCACGGCGATGAAACCGGATGCGGCGAAGCACAGGGCGACGATGCCGAGGAACGGACTGCTGAAGGTTACCGAGCAGGCGATACCGGCGGCGGCCATCAGCAGGGTCAGGCTGGCAGTGCGGCGGCGTTCGCCGGTGCGGTCGCTGTAGCCAGGAATCAGATAAGCCGCCACCAGTGCGCAAATCCAGGGAATCGCCGAGACCAGCCCGACCATCAGCCCGACCTTGGTGCCCAGCAACCCGCCGACCTGGGTGGGCAGGTAGAACACCACGCCGTAGACGCTGGCCTGGATCAGCAGGTAGATCAGGCACAGGTACAGCACCGACGGCTGGCAGATCACGTTGAGCAGGCTGCGGCCGTGGTTCTGTTTGTGGCTGTCTTCCTGGTCGAGGAGGCTCTGTACTTGTTGGCGTTCCTCGACGGTCAACCATTTGGCGTCCGCCGGGCGATTGTCCAGGTAAAAGTAGGCCCAGATGCCCACCGCCGTGGCCATCAGGCCTTCCACGGCAAATAGCCACTGCCAGCCGTGGAAACCGGCAAAGCCGTCCAGTTCCAGCAGCAGGCCGGACAACGGACTGCCGAAGATGAAGGCCAGCGGCGCGCCGAAGTAGAAAAATCCCATGGCCTTGCCGCGCACGGCGCTGGGGAACCAGTAGGTGAGGTACAGGATCACGCCGGGGAAGAATCCGGCTTCGGCCACGCCCAACAGGAATCGCAGGATGTAGAAGCTGGTTTCAGTGTGAGCGAAGACCATGGCCGCGGAGACCAGGCCCCAGGTGACCATGATTCGGCACATCCACAGACGGGCGCCGACGCGGTGCAGGATCAGGTTGCTCGGCACTTCGAGCAGCGCGTAACCGACGAAGAACACCCCGGCACCGAAGGCGAAGGCGGCGTCGCTGATATTGGTGTCGGCCTGGAAGGCTTGCTTGGCGAACCCGACGTTGGCGCGGTCGAGGAAGGCCATGATGTACATCAGCAGGAGGAACGGGAGCAGCCGCCAGGAAATCTTGGCGAGCAGGGGCGCGGGTAGAGTCTTCATCGCGGTTTTCCTTTGGTAGGGCATTTGTTCTTATGGGGAAGACTGTACGGCCGCTTATCGATGCGTTACAAATCGAATCTAGCTCACAACTGATACCTTCAAGGTATCGATAACAAGGCCCTCCATGACCACGCCAACCATCTCGCGCAGTCTGCTCAACCGCCTGCGCTACAAGCACCTGCACATGCTGGTGACGCTCAATTCGAGCCAGAACCTGCATCGTGCCTCGCAAAGCCTGAACATGTCGCAACCGGCTGCCACCCGTATGCTCCATGAAATCGAAGACATGTTCGGTTGCGACCTGTTCGAGCGGTTACCCAGGGGCATGCGACCGACAGCGCTGGGCCAGGAGCTGGTTCGCTTTGCCGAATCGGCCCTCAGTGGCCTCGACCGCTGCGCCGAGGATCTGATAGCGCGGCAACAGGGCGGTTACGGCTATCTTTCGATCGGTACCATCATGGGCGCGGCGCCGGACCTGGTGATGGATTCGATTGCCGAGATCAAGGCGCTTAACCCGCAGCTGCGCATTCGCATCATGGGCGACACCAGCGACCAGGTGATCCAATTGCTGGAGCAGGGCCGCATTGACCTCGCCATCGCCCGGCGCAATGCCGCCACCGACAGCGAGCATTACGTTTTCGAACAACTGGGCAACGAACGCTTGCTGGTGGTGGTGCATGCCGGCCACCCGTTGGCCCGGCGCAAGAAACTGCAGATGGCGGAGCTGGTCAGCGGCTGGCCGTGGATCCTGCAACCGGAAACCAGCCCGGCGCGTATTGGTCTTGATCAGGCCCTGCAGCGCCTGGCCTTGCCGTTGCCGGCCGACATCATCGAATGCAGCTCGGTGTATTCGATGCAGCAGCTGATTCAACTGACCGACGCGATCATGGTCCTGTCGGAGACCGCGTTACGCGACTACCTGAAAATGGGCCTGGTGGTGGCGCTACCGGTTGAGCTCGATGTGCAACTGGCTCCGTTCGGCTTGCTGCTGCGCAAGGGTGAGCACATCAGTCGGGAGCTGGGGGTGTTCATCGATCTGCTGCGTCGAAAAGTCGCGGTTTTTTGATTTCCTGGTCAGTTTTTTGTTTTCCGCGAGCGAATAAACCTTTAAAGTTAACCTTTCGGTCAGCTTCGCATTGTCATCACGGCCCCTTGCATCGTCAAAAGGGGCTTCTGCACGACTCGAGATTTCCAGAACATAACCAGAAGGGTGGCCTCCATGACCGCCCATAGGATGATCCATGTCCAACCGTGAAATATCCCGGCGCTCGTTCCTTCAGGGCGGGCTGGTGGCGGGTGTGAGCGTGACGCTTGCACCGCTGAGCAGTCAGGCGCTGGCAGCCTTGATGGAAAACAGCGTCACCGTGCCGTCCGAGCAATGGCTTGGTAACAACGGCAAGGCGCGGGCCCGTAACGATGCCTTGTCCAAGGTTTGCGGCAGCAAGGTCTTTGCCCGCGACATCCGTGCCAAGGACATGCCGGGCTGGCCGCAGCAGCAAGGCCACGCCATGCTGCTGAAAACCATCAAGGCCGACCGTATCTATGACGGCTATGACCTGTCGTGGCTTGGTGCCGACCTGCAGCCTGATCGCATCGTCACCGCCGACGACCTGGTCAAGGACGGCATCGTCTTCCCCGAAGAGCACGCCCCCGACCCCCTGTTGCCGGCCGGCAAGGTGCCGATGTTCATCGGTCACCCGGTGGCGATCCTGATCTGGAACGACTTCGAACGTTTCCGCCAGGCCAAGGCTCAGCTCAAGTTCAATGACAAAGCAATTCGTTACGGTGCCCAGGTACCGTTCTACGAGGGCGATCCCTACGGCAGCTTTCGCTACGTGCGCGTCGGCGGCGCTACCTCGGCGGACGAAGACGAATTCGCCAGCCTCAAGGACTCGATCCTGTTTCCGATGCTGAAAAACCGTCGCCCGGTGTGGAATTCCCAGCCCAACCTGCACGGCAACCTGACCGAGCGCGGCCTGTTCTACGCCGACCGCATGAAGCAGCAGATCGATACGCCGCCAGACAACTGGCTGGTGTTCGACGAGCGCTACAAGACCCCGTCGATCGAACCCGCGGCGATGGAACCGGACAACGGCAACGGCTGGTACGACCCGGCGACCAAGACCCTGCACTTTGTCGTTGCGACACAGTGCCCGCTGGAGACCGCAACCGAGACCGCGAAGATGATCGCGCCGTCGCGTTTCGGCCTGGCGAACCTGAACATGCACCCTGGCTACACCGTCGGCTACGGCTCGAAAGACCACAACATTTTCGTCTACTACGCGGCCTTGGCGGCGTTGTACGGCGCCGGCGTCCCGGTACGCCTGGCCAACGACCGCTACGAGCAATTCCAGAGCGGCATCAAGCGTCACCCGTTCGATATCCGCTATCAGTTGGCGGTGGACAAGACCGACCACAGCTTCAAGATCTTCCGCGCCGAGATGAGCGTCGACGGCGGCGGGCGGGTCAACTACAGCCCGTCGGTAGCGGCAGTAGGCGCCACGGCGGCGCAGTCGATCTACTACATGCCGCAGAACGATCTGCAGGTCACCGCCTATCATTCGCGCGCGGTGGAAGCCGGGTCGATGCGCGGCTACGGCACGTTGCAGAGCATGGCGGCCACCGAAATGATGGTCGATGAAATTGCCGATCGCCTCGGGGTCGATGCCATTGAACTGCGGCGCAAGAACGCCCTGCGTTCGGGCATGAAAAACACCCAGGGCGCGATCCCGGCCGGTGCCCTGCGCCTGCACGAGATTCTCGACAAGGCCGCGGTCAACGAAGTCTGGAAAAACCGTCACGCGATCAAGCAACAACGCGAATCGGCGGACCCGGACCACTGGTATGGCGTCGGTTTCGCCATTTGCCAGAAAGACTTCGGCACCGGCTCCGAAGCGCCGATGGCCAGCATCGAATACACCGTTGACGGTCGCATCACCCTGCGCCACATCGGTATCGAAATCGGTACCGGCATGTCCACCTCGCAGGCGATGGTAGTGGCCGATTTCCTCGGCAGCCCGGCGCACGAAGTGAAGACCGGTGAAACCGAATGGGAAGAATTGCAGCTGATCAGCGGCGGCAACCCGTACATCATGAGCCAGGCCGAGCAGGACAACTTCCTGCGCAACCCGCGCTGGGTCGGCAAGGTCGCGTCGGCGTCGTCGGCGACCAACTCCGCCTATTACTTCAGCCACGCCACCCGTGAAGCGGCGCGCGTGCTGTTCAATCACGGCCTGTGGCCGGCGGCGCTGGAGATCTGGCGCCAAGGCCCCTACGGCGGCCAGGCCAACCCTTACGTGGTGCGCCGCGAGGACGCCCATTGGGTCGACGGCAAGCTCACCGCCAACGGCATGGAACCCTTGCCGTTCGCAGTATTGGCCAAGCGTGCCCACGAACGGGGCCTGGTCACCGGTGCCACGGTGCACGGCTTCAACCGCTGGAGCTGGGCTGAGGCCGAGTACAGCATCGACGGTGTGCGTGAGCGTTTGCCGCTCGATGGCCTGGCGGTCAAGTACGGCGACGGTGCGCCGAAGGCGAAGAAAGCGCAGATGAGCAGCGCCGGTTTCCATCTGCTGGATCGGCAGAACATCGCCTATCCGCCAACCCAGTTGAACAACGCGGCGGTGACTTACTACAGCCCCGTGGCGACGCTGGTGGAAGTGAAGGTGAACAAGGGTTCGAACGAAGTGTCGGTGCTCAATCACCACTCGTGGGTCGAGTGCGGTCGGGTGCTGGTGGAAGAGTTGGTCAAGGGCCAGGTCGAAGGTGGCATCGCCATGGGCATCGGCCACGCGCTGATGGAAGAAATGCCGCTGTACGAAGGCGGACCGGGGGAGGGCGACTGGAACTTCAACCGTTACCGCTTGCCGATGGCGCGGCACGTGGCGGTGTGGAAACAGACCGCGGAGATCCTGCCGCCGCTGTCGCCGAGCGATCCGTCCAAGGGCATCGCCGAGGTGGTGATGATCCCGGTGGTCGGTGCCATTGGCAACGCCGTGGCCCACGCCATTGGCAAACGTGTCCGCGACCTGCCTATCACTTCTGCACGCATCAAGGAGGCCCTCAATGGCTAACCGTCCGCTTCAACTGACCCTCAACGGTCAATCCGTCGGCCCGGTGGACATCCCTGATGACCTGCCGATGATCGACTACCTGCACGAGTACAAGAACCTCACTGGCTCGCGCCTGGGCTGCGGCCAAGGCATTTGCCACGCCTGCGTGGTGATCGTCGACAACCCCGACGGCACCAGTGAAGAAGTGCGCACCTGCATCACCGGCGCACACTATTTCGAAGGCAAGAAAGTTCGGACCATCGAAGGTCATGCCACCCGTGACGACGAGGGCAAGGTCACCGAGTTGAACCCGATCCAGCAGCGCTTCGTCGATGAGTTCGCCTTCCAGTGCAGTTACTGCGCGCCAGGTTTCGTGAATGCCGCGACGGTGCTGGTGGAAAAGCTGCAGCGTCAGCCGATCGTCAAGAGCCAGCTGGAAAAAGTCATCGAGGACAGCCTCGGTCATCACATCTGCCGTTGCACCGGATACGTGCGCTACTACAGCGCCACGCGCAACGTGCTGACCGATCTCGGCCTGGTCAAGGAGGGCTAAGCATGAAGCAATTACTTACCCGCCTGACCCTGGCGGTCGGCCTGGCTGCGCCCGTGTTGCTGGCGCAGGCGGATGATCAGGTCAAGCGCGGCGAATACCTCGCCCGCGCGGCTGACTGCATGGCTTGCCACACCGCACCGGGTGGCGCGCCCTATGCAGGCGGCCTGCCGATCGTCTCGCCGTTCGGTACGATCTACGGCACCAACATCACCCCGAGCAAAGAGCACGGCATCGGCTTGTACAGCGATGATGAATTCTTCGCGGCGCTCACCGAAGGCAAGCGACGTGATGGCGCCAACCTGTACCCGGCGATGCCCTACACCTCGTATCACCTGGTGCCGCGTGAGGATTCCGACGCGATCCACGCCTACCTGAAAACCGTCGAGCCGATTGAGCGCGCCGCGCCGGTCACAAGCCTGAGTTTTCCGTTCAACGTGCGCCTGGGCCTGATGGGCTGGAACATGATGTACGGCAAGGACGTGAAGCTGGCTCCGACCGAAGGCAAAAGCGAAGCCTGGAAGCGCGGCCAGTACATGGTCGACGTGCTCGGTCACTGTGGCGAATGCCACACCCCACGCGGTCTGCCGGGTGCGATGCAGCAGGATAAACGCATGACCGGCGGTATTCTCAACGGCTACCTGGCGCCAAGTCTCTTGGCCACTGACCTGGCGGCCCGTGGCTGGAATCACCAGGACCTGAGCTCGTTCCTCAAGCACGGCATGAGCGCCCAGGGCACCATGTTCAACGAGATGTTCCCGGTGTTCCACAACAGTACCCAGGGCCTCAGCGATCCGGACCTGGCGGCGATGGCAACCTTCCTCCTCGGCGACCAGCCGCCAGCGGCGAAAGTCTTGACCGACGTCCCGCTGGACCAGCTCAGTGCCAGCGCACAGCGCGGTCGGCAGGACTACCTGAACGTCTGTGCCGGTTGCCACGCGCCGGGTGGCGAAGGCAAACCGCATATTGCCGTCGCCATGCGCGGCAATACCACCCTGCGCCTGGAAGATCCGCGCAACCTGGTTCGGGTGATCGACGATGGCATCGGCGAGCAGAAATTCGCCGGCTTCGAACACATGCAACCCATGCCCGGTTTCGCGCAAAAGCTCACCGACGAGCAGCTTGCGGACCTGTTGAACTACCTGCGCCAGGCGTGGGGCGGTCAACCGGGTGACCTGGCCTTGAACGATGTGCAGAAGCTGCGGGCTGACGCGCCGCCGCTCGAGCACAAGGCGCACTGACATGCAGCATCTGGATCTGCAGGTAGTGCGGCGCGCGCTGGCATGGTCGGCGGCCGGACAGCGTGTGTGGCTGTGCAGCGTACTGGCCACCTACGGCTCGGCGCCTCGAGCGCCGGGTTCGTTGCTGGCGGTGAATGCTGACGGGCAGTGGATCGGATCGCTGTCCGGTGGGTGTGTCGAGGAGGACTTCCTCGAACGCGTCGCCGAAGGTGCATTCGAGCAAGCGGTCAGCGTCGTGCTCTACGGCGAAGGCGATGACCCGCGCTCGCGGGTCAGCCTGCCCTGCGGTGGAGTGCTCGATGTGCTGGTGGAAAAGCTTGAGCCTGTCTGTGAGGTGCAGGCGCATCTGCGGGAGCTGGAGTCGGCGCTATTGGGCCGGCGCCGGCTGATCCGTGAAGTCGACCTGGCCAGCGGCGTGCGCAGTCTGTTCGATGATCGCGAGCAGGGTGTGCGCGTCGAGCGCGAGATTGATCGCGTCAGGCTGCGCATCGGCGCGGCACAGCGCCTGTTGCTGGCCGGGTACTCCAGTGTCGCGCAGGCCTGCGCGGAGTTCGCCGTGGGCCTGGGCTTCGAGGTGATTCTTTGCGATCCGCGGGACGAAGTGCTGGAAGGCGTGGTGCTGGATAACGTGGAGATTCGTCGTCAATTGCCCTCGGTGTTCATCGCCGACGGGGGCTGCCACAGCGACACGGCGGTGGTGGCGCTGACCCACGATCCGCGCATCGATGACCTGGCGATGATGGAAGCGGTGCGTACCGACGCGTTCTACATCGGCGTGATGGGATCACTGCAGACTTCGCAAAAGCGCTTCGAGCGCTTGCGGCGCATTGGTGGGCTGGGTGAAGCGCAACTGGCGCGGATCCATGCGCCCATCGGGCTGAACCTGGGCAGCAAGACCCCGGCGGAAATCGCCCTGGCGGTACTTGCCGATATCCTGCGAATTCGCAGCGGGATCCCTCGCGATCGGCTGTGATGCAGTCCCTGTCAGGGCTAAGGCTTGTTCGAAAGGAGGCTCGTCGCTTGATTGGACGAGCCTTTTTTGTTGTGCGTCATTCTTGACACTGTCCGGTCAGCTTCTCTAGGATGCTGCCCATGCGCCGATTTAAACAGCTACTTGCGGGGCGCCAGGTAACTCATTGAGTTACCGACAGAAGCTTGAAGCAGGCTTCGAAATACCGCTAAAGCGCTGGTTCGGTGTTGCCTCTCACCTGCCATGCAGACTTTTTGAGGCTGAGACACGACTCGATGAATGCACTAAGCCCTGTTGTACGTCCCGCGCCGATCACGGCACATCTCACCCAGCGCAATCCAAAAATCCTGCTTGGCGGTAAACATCAGCCGACGCTCCTGCGTTATCTCGATGGTTGGCCACGTCGTACCGGTGGGCCAGCAGCTTTCCTGATCCAGTTTGTCGAAGACGGTGAATCCCTGGCGCGCTTTGCCGCGGACAGTTTTGACCTGGCAGTGATTCAGTCGCCAAGCGTCGAAGACGCCCCGGAAATGATCAGGCAACTGACCCGCGTCGCCCGGCAAGGGCTGATTACCCGTCGCTGAGGCCCGTTGAAGCCTCAGGGATAGTCGATCTCGACGATGTACACACACTGCTCACCCGTCGGTGTCTGGACCCGTACTTCGGCGTCCAGGGCCTTGCCGATCAGGGCGCGGGCCAAGGGCGAGTCGATGCTGATCAAGCCCTGTTTCAGGTCCAGTTCATCCGGTCCGACGATGCGATAGCGTGATTGCTTGCCATCCTCGTCTTCAATCGTGACCCAAGCGCCAAAATAAACTTTGTTCGGATCGCTGGGCTTTTCGCTGACGACCTTGAGGGCTTCCAGGCGTTTGGTCAGGAAGCGCACGCGACTGTCGATTTCGCGCAGCATTTTCTTGCCATAGGTGTATTCGGCGTTTTCCGAACGATCGCCCTGGGCTGCCGCTTCGCTGACTGCTTGCGTCACCTGGGGGCGGCGTACGTGCCACAGTTCATGAAACTCGGCGCGCATCCGCGCTTCACCTTCAGGGGTGATCAGCGCGGTTCCGGCGGTACGGGGAGGGCGATAACGGCTCATGGCAACTTTTCTTCGAATCAGGAGCGCTTGAGTCTATCAACCCTCGCGCAGGACTGTCAGGGGGCTGGCATTCAGGGCGCGCCGGGTGCCGAACACACCAGCACCGCCGATCAGCACGGCGCCGATCAGCGGCAGTACCAGCAGCCATGGGTGCGGATGCCAGGGCAGGTCAAAGGCGTAGCGGTAGAGCACCAGGCTGACGACTTCCGAACCGAGTGCCGCGAGCAGGCCGCTCACCGCGCCAAGCAACCCGAACTCGATCCGTCGTGCCTTCACCAGCAGTTGCCGTTCGGCCCCCAGTGCGCGCAGCAGGGCACCCTGGCGGATGCGTTCGTCCAGGGTCGCCTGCAGGCCGGAAAACAACACCGCCATCCCTGCCGCCAGGACAAACAACAGCACGTATTCCACAGCCAGGGTGACTTGGGCGAGGATGCTGCGCAATTGCGCCAGCAGCGCTTCGACCTGCAGGATCGTCACCGCCGGAAAACTGCGCGACAGGTCGACGATCTGCTGGTCATGCCCTGCCGCCAGATAGAAGCTGGTCAGGTAGGTGGCGGGCAAATCCTTCAGGGTGCCTGGCTGGAAAATCATGAAGAAGTTCGGCTGGAAATTATCCCAGTTGATCTCCCGCAGGCTGGTGACTTTCGCCTCGCGATTGGCCCCGCCGACGGTAAAGACCAAATGGTCGCCGAGCTTGAGCTTCAGGCTTTCGGCGACCTTGCCCTCCACCGACACGCCGGGGATATCATCCGGCGGTTGCTCTGGCCACCAATGACCGGCGGTGATCTTGTTGCCCGCAGGCAGGTCTGCCGCCCAGGTCAGGCTCAGGTCACGCTGGATCGCCCGGTCGCCTGCCGATTCCTTGGTGACGATTTGCTGCACCGGTTCGCCATTGATGCTGATCAGCCTTCCGGGGACTACCGGATACAGGGGGGCCGATTGCGCCGACAACGAGATCAGGCGGTCGGTAAACGCCTGCTTGTCCGCGGGCAGGATGTTCAGGGCAAAATAGTTCGGTGCGTTCCTGGGCAGCTGGTTCTGCCAGGTGTCCAGCAACTCGCCGCGCAGCAGGGCGATCAACGCCATCGACAGCAGGATCAGACCGAATGCCAGGGACTGCCCTGCGGCTGCCAGCGGATGACGCAGCAATTGGCCCAGCCCCAGGCGCCACGGCAGGGAGGCACGAGCCAGCAGGCGTCGCAGGCTTTTCAATAGCAGCAACAGCAAGCCACCCAATATCAGTGCCGCGACCACGCCGCCGCCGAGCAGGGCGAAGGTCAGTAGCAAGTCCAGGCTCAGGCGCCACATGATCAACCCGAGGGCACCCAATGCGGCGCCGTAGACCATCCAGGTGCTGGAGGGTATCGGCAGCATGTCCCGCCGCAATACGCGCAAGGGTGGAACCCGACCCAGCGCCGCCAGCGGTGGCAGGGCAAAACCGGCCAGGGCCACCAGTCCGGTGCCGATACCGGCGATGGCCGGGAACAGGCCGCCCGGTGGCACGTCGGTCGGCAACAAATCATGCAGCAGGGCAAACAGTCCCAGTTGCGCCAGCCAACCGATGGCGGCGCCAATGAGGCTGGCGAGCAGGCCGAGTATGGTCAGCTGCAGGCTGAACAGCACCATGGTTTCCCGGCGGGACAGGCCAAGGCAGCGGAGCAGCGCGCTGGCATCGAAGCGGCGGGTGGCGAAGCGCGTCGCTGACAACGCTACGGCCACCCCGGCCAGCAATACCGCCACCAGGCTGGCCATGTTCAGGTAGCGCTCGGCCTTGCCCAGTGCGCCGCCAATCTGCCGGTTGCCGTCGCGGGCATCCTGGATGCGCTGGTTGGCGGCCAGGCCGGGCTTGATCAGTTGGCGATAGGTCTCCAGGGCCGAGGCATCGCCGCGCCAGAGTTCGCGGTAGCTGACCCGGCTGCCAGGTTGCACCACGCCAGTGGCTTGCAGGTCACTGAGGTTGATCAACACCCGGGGTGTCAGGCTGTAGAAGTTGCCGGCGCGGTCGGGCTCGTAGGTCAGTACCCGTGCCAGCTTCAGGGTTTTCATGCCGACATCGATGCTGTCGCCGATCTTCAAGTCCAGCGCCGTCAGCAATCGCGCCTCGACCCAGGCCTCACCGGGTTTCGGCCCGCCGCCGGATTCTTCCGGGGCGAAAGGCGCAGGGGCGCTTTTCAGTTCCCCGCGCAGTGGGTAGACGTCGTCTGCCGCCTTGATGCTGGAGAGCTGTATGCCGTTGTCCGTGGCGATAACACTGGAAAACTCCACCACCCGGGCGTGTTCGAGGCCAAGCTCGGTACCGCTTCTTACTTGCTCGGGGCGCGCTGGCGAGCTGCCTTCGAGCAGCAGGTCGGCTCCGAGAAACTCCGTGGCGCGCAACATCATCGCGCCATTCAGGCGCGCGCCGAAATAGCCGATGGCGGTACTGGCCGCTACCGCGACCACGAGGGCAAAAAACAGCACGCGCAGTTCACCGGCGCGGGCATCGCGCAACAGTTGACGGAGGGCGAGACTGAACAGGCGCAACAGCGGCAGGCGTGCCATCAAGGCTCCAGAGGGGCGACCAGCAGGCCGGCTTCAAGGCGGATCAGGCGCCGGCAGCGGTGTGCCAGGCGTTCATCATGGGTCACCAGCACCAGGGTCGTGCCGCGTTCCTGGTTGAGTTCGAACAGCAGGTCGCTGATGCGCTCGCCGGTATGGCTGTCGAGGTTACCGGTGGGCTCGTCGGCAAACAGCACGTCGGGTTCGGCCGCGAACGCCCGGGCAATCGCCACGCGCTGCTGTTCACCGCCGGAGAGCTGGCGTGGCGAGTGGGTCAGGCGTTGCCCCAGGCCGACCCGTTGCAACAGCTCGGTGGCGCGGCCACGGGCGTCCTGGCGGCCATCGAGCTCCAGCGGCAACATGACGTTTTCCAGGGCGTTGAGACTGTCGAGCAGTTGGAATGACTGGAAGACGAAACCCACGTGTTCGGCGCGGATGCGCGCACGTTGATCTTCATCGAGGTTGCTCAGGTCCTGGCCGGCGAGGGTGACTTCGCCGCTGCTCGGCAAGTCGAGGCCGGCGAGCAGGCCGAGGAGGGTGGACTTGCCCGAACCGGAGGCGCCGACGATGGCCAGGCTGTCGCCCTTGTTCAGTTCCAGGCTGAGTTGGTGCAGGATGGTCAGTTCACCTTCCGCGCTGGGAACCACTTTGCTAAGGTTCTTCGCGGTGAGAATGCTTGCGCCCATGGAGAATCCGATGCGTGTGTGGTTTTTGAGTGCTGGCCTGGCCTTGATGTGCATGGCCCAGAACGCAGCGGCGGGTACAGTCCTGATCGTTGGCGATAGTATCAGCGCCGGTTTCGGACTGGATACCCGCTTGGGGTGGGTGTCGTTGCTCGAGCAGCGGCTCAAGCGCGAAGGTTTCGACGATAAGGTGATCAATGCGTCCATCAGCGGCGACACCAGTGCCGGCGGCCAGGCACGCCTGCCAGCGCTGCTTGCAGAGCATAAGCCTGAGTTGGTGATCCTCGAATTGGGGGGCAATGACGGCCTGCGTGGCTTGCTGCCAACACAATTGCAACAAAATCTTGCGTCGATGATTCAGCAGTCGCAGGACGCGGGCGCCAAGGTGCTGTTGCTCGGCATGCAATTGCCACCCAATTACGGTGCTCGATACACCAAGGCCTTTGCCGACGTCTACAGCAACCTGGCCGATGAGAAAAACATCCCGTTGGTGCCGTTTTTCCTCGACGGCGTGGGCGGTCATCCGGACCTGATGCAGGCCGATGGCATTCACCCGGCAGCCGGGGCTCAGGACAAGTTGCTGGAAAATGTCTGGCCTACGCTAAAACCACTGTTATGACACTTTTCTAGGAGCGGGCTTTCGGCTAAGGTGGCGCCCCCGATTTGGAGCCCCCGATGCCGCGTTCTGCCTGGTCACTTTATGCCTATCAACTGATCGAGCCTGACGAACAGCTGGATCTGTTCGCCTGCCAGGAAGTGCGGGTACACCTGGTGACCCGACAACTGGAGCTGGGCGGCTCGGCGGACCGGACCCTGTGCGGCAGCCTGCTGCCGGCTCAACCGCGTTGGTCGAACGTCGATCGGCGGGTGTTTCAGGATCAGCGCCTGTGCTCGTTGTGCCGGGCCATTCTGGAATCGCAGAAGCGAGGCACGTCGCCGATCTGGCCGGAGTTGCGGTTCGAGCTTTGATCGTTTCTGCTTTGCTGTGGCTTGGGCATCGGATGAAAACCTGTGGGAGCTGGCTTGTCGGGTCGCCGCATCGCAGCGATGGCGGCCTGACAGCCGACCTGTATCCCGCAGATGTACTCCAATCAAACTGTGGGAGCGGGCTTGCTCGCGAAGGCGGCCTTATAGCCGACCTATGTTTTGTTGACTGCGTACATATCCATT
>NZ_APIO01000005.1:0-25532 GCF_000408945.1 Pseudomonas sp. G5(2012) | reverse complement strand
CGTCAACGATAACGCGGGGGGCCTGATACCCCGCAACGGCCTCGGGTTTTTCGCGAGCATGCTCGCTCCTACAGGGGGTAGGGGCTTGCCAGGAAATTGCGGAAAGAGTACAAATGTACTCCATGACGACATTAACTCCCCGCCGTACCGCCATCCTGACTTTTATCCGTGATCGAATCGCGGAGCATGGTCAGTCCCCGAGCCTCGCTGAAATCAGCGAGGCGTTCGGCTTCGCCTCCCGCAGCGTCGCGCGCAAGCATGTGCTGGCGCTGACCGAAGCCGGTTTTATCGAGGTCAATCCACATCAGGCCCGGGGCATTCGCTTGCTCGGCCAGCCGCCGCGTCCCGAGTTGCTGGACATCCCGGTGCTCGGCCGGGTGGCGGCCGGTGCGCCGATCGGTGCCGATGCCGAGGTCCATAGCCGCTTGTTGCTCGACCCATCGATTTTCTCGCGGGTGCCGGACTACATGCTGCGGGTGCGCGGCGACTCGATGATCGAGGACGGCATTCTCGACGGCGACCTGGTGGGCGTGCACCGCAGCCCCGAGGCCATCAATGGCCAGATCGTCGTGGCGCGGCTCGACGGTGAAGTCACCATCAAGCGCTTCGAGCGGGTTGGCGACCAGGTTCGCCTGTTGCCGCGCAACCCGGCCTATCAACCGATCATCGTCGAGGCCGACCGGGACCTGGCCATCGAAGGGGTGTTCTGCGGCCTGGTGAGGCAAGGCTGATGGGTGCCGTCGTTGCGCTGGATACGCTGTTCAATGGCGGCCAGGTCTGGAGGGGCCGGCCTGCGCCGCCGGCCGCCAGCCCGCAACCCACCGGCCATGCCGCACTGGATGCGGCACTGCCCACGGGCGGTTGGCCGGAGGCGGCGCTGACGGAAATCCTCCTGGCCGGGCAGGGCGTGGGCGAGTTGCAACTGGTGTGGCCGGCGCTGGCGCGGCTATCGGCGGCGGGCGAGCGCATTGTGCTGGTGGCGCCGCCCTGCGTGCCATACCCCCAGGCCTGGCAGAACGCCGGGGTCGATCTGCGCCAGTTGTCGATCATCCAGGCCAGCGAGCGCGATGCGTTGTGGGCGGCGGAACAATGCCTGCGTTCGGGCAGTTGTGGTGCGGTGCTGTGCTGGCCGCACAAGGCCGATGACCGCGCCTTGCGCCGCTTGCAGGTGGCGGCGGAAACCGGCTCGACCCTGGCGTTCGCCTATCGCTCGCTCAGCGAAGCGATCAACCCTTCGCCAGCGGCCCTGCGCATCGCCATCGATGCCAAGCCCGCGCAATTACGGGTGCTCAAGTGCCGCGGCGGATTGGCCCGCTCGGCGCCGATTGCCTTCGCCGTGGGGCATTGAGGTTGCCATGCGCTGGGTCTGTATTCTGTTTCCGCAATTGGCGCTGGACGCGGTACTGCGTCAGCGCGCCGACCCCCAGGAGCCGCTGGCACTGCTGACCGGCCCGGCCCAGCGGCGGGTGCTGCAGGCGGTCAATGGCCCGGCGCGGGCGCTGGGTCTGCGCCCCGGCCAGTCCATGAGCGCCGCCCAGGCCTTGAGCAAGGGCTTTGCCACCGCCGAGTACGACGTCGCGGATATCGAACACTGGCAGCAATTCCTGGCCGCCTGGGCTTATCGCTTCAGCTCCCAGGTCAGCGTGCATTATCCGCGGGCGCTGGTGTTCGAAATCGAGTCCAGCCTGGGACTGTTCGGCCCCTGGCCGCAATTCGAGGCGCGCCTGCGCAGCGAACTCGGCGAACTGGGGTTTCGTCACCGCATCGTCGCGGCGCCCAATCCGGTGGCGGCGCGGATGCTGGCCAACGCCTACGACGGCCTGGTGGTGGCCGACGAGCAAGCCTTGCAGCATCACCTGGGGCACATGCCCATCGACCGCATCGGTCTGGCGGCCAGCGTGGCCACGGCGTTGTCGCGCATGGGCCTGCGCACCTTGAGCCAGATGCAGGCGTTGCCCCGGCACAGCCTGGCCCGGCGTTTCGAGGCCCAGGTGCTCAAGCACCTGGATGAATTGCTGGGCATACGACGCCTGGCGCTGGCGTTCTACCTGCCGCCGGACCGTTTCGATGTGCGCATCGAGCTCAATTTCGATGTGCAGTCCCATCAGGCCTTGCTGTTTCCGTTGCGCCGCCTGACGGGGGATCTGTCGACGTTCCTGTGCGGTCGGGACAGCGGTGTGCAGCGTTTCGACCTGCACCTGGAGCACGCCGGATTGCCGGACACGCTGATCAAGGTCGGCCTGCTCAGTGCCGAACGTGATCCGGCGATGCTGTTCGAACTGGCGCGAGGGCGCCTGGAGCAAGTCCAGGTCGAGGCCCCTGTGCGCGGTTTTCGCCTGCGCGCCGAAGATTTGCCGAGCTTCGTTCCGCAGTTTCAGGAGCTGTTCGACGATCGCCCGCAGCAGACTTTGCCCTGGGAGCAACTGCGCGAACGCCTGCGCGCACGGCTGGGGGATGATGCCGTGCAGGGCCTGCGCTTCCAGGCCGATCACAGGCCCGAGTGCGCGTGGCAGGCCAGTGCCGACAGCCAGCCCGGTGCGCGATTGCCGACCGTGCAGCGACCGGGCTGGCTGCTGACCGAACCGCTGGCGGTGCACGAAGGCTCGACGCGCATCCTCATGGGGCCGGAACGCATCGAGTCCGGTTGGTGGGACGGCGATGACGTGCGCCGTGATTACTACTTGATCGAAACCCGTGCCGGACAGCAGGGTTGGGCCTACCGTGCGGTGGGCGAGGGTGGTCCGTTGTGGCTGCAGGGCTGGTTCGCGTGAACGCCGGATATGCCGAGTTGCACTGCCTGTCGAACTTCAGTTTCCAGCGCGGTGCTTCCAGTGCCCTGGAATTGTTCCAGCGGGCGAAAAAACAGGGCTATCAGGCCCTGGCGATCACCGACGAGTGCACCCTGGCGGGTATTGTCCGCGCCTGGCAAGCGGCGAAGTCCGTGGAGCTGCCACTGATCATCGGCAGTGAAGTGCGCATTGAGAACGGCCCGAAGCTGGTGTTGCTGGTGGAAAACCTCGAGGGGTACCAGACCCTGTGCCGACTGATCACACGAGCTCGACGTCGTACGCAAAAAGGTCAGTATCAAGTGCTGCGCGAAGACTTCGACGAAGCATTGCCAGGACTGTTGGCGCTGTGGGTACCGGACGCGGTCAATGACCTTGAGCAGGGCCATTGGTTGAAGCAGGTCTTCGCCGAACGCCTGTGGCTGGCGGTCCAGCTGCATCGCGGCCAGGACGATACCCGACGACTGAATGATCTCCTGGCGCTGGCCGGGGAACTGCGGATACCCGCGGTGGCCAGCGGCGATGTGCACATGCATGCGCGCGGGCGCCGGGCCCTGCAGGACACCATGACCGCGATCCGTCATCACCTGCCGGTAGCCGATGCCGGACTGCGCCTGCACCCCAATGGCGAACGGCACCTGCGCGGCCTCGATGTGTTGCGCGAGCTCTATCCGCCAGCCTTGCTCGACGAAACCCTGGACATTGCCCGGCGCTGCACCTTTGATCTGGGTCAGTTGCGTTATCAGTATCCGCGCGAACTGGTGCCCGATGGGCACAGTGCAGCGTCCTGGCTACGGGAATTGACTGAGCGGGGCATGCGCCAGCGCTGGCCCCAGGGTGCGAGCGAGAAGGTCCGCGGGCTGATCGACAAGGAGCTGGGGCTGATTGCCGAGCTGGGCTACGAGAGTTATTTCCTCACTGTCCAGGACATCGTCGCCTTCGCCCGGCGCGAGAAAATCCTCTGTCAGGGCCGAGGCTCGGCGGCCAACTCGGCGGTGTGTTTCGCCTTGGGCATTACCGAGATCGACCCCGACCGGATGAACATGCTGTTCGAGCGCTTTCTTTCCAAAGAGCGCGACGAACCGCCGGACATTGATGTGGACTTCGAGCACGAGCGCCGTGAAGAAGTCTTGCAGTACGTGTTCCAGCGCTATGGGCGGACCCGCGCGGCATTGACCGCCGTGGTCAGCACCTATCACGCGGCGGGCGCGGTGCGCGATGTGGCCAAGGCGTTGGGGTTGCCGCCGGACCAGATCAATGCCCTGGCCGATTGCTGTGGTCACTGGAGTGATGAAACACCGCCCGTGGAGCGCCTGCGCGAAGGCGGTTTCGACCCCGAGAGCCCGGTGTTGCGCCGGGTATTGAGCTTGACCGGGCAACTGATCGGTTTCCCCCGGCACCTGTCACAGCACCCCGGTGGTTTCGTGATTTCCGAGCATCCCCTGGACACCCTGGTGCCGGTGGAAAACGCTGCCATGGCGGAGCGCACCATCATCCAGTGGGACAAGGACGATCTGGACGCGGTCGGCCTGCTCAAGGTGGATATCCTTGCATTAGGCATGCTCAGCGCGATTCGTCGTTGTCTCGATTTGCTGCGTCGTCATCGCAACCTGGACTTGAGCCTGGCAACGATCCCCTCCGAAGACCCATTGACCTACGACATGATTGGCCGTGCCGACACCATCGGCGTGTTCCAGATCGAGTCCCGGGCACAGATGTCGATGCTGCCCAGGCTCAAGCCCCGCGAGTTCTATGACCTGGTGATCGAGGTGGCCATCGTTCGCCCCGGTCCTATCCAGGGCGGCATGGTGCACCCGTACCTGCGGCGGCGGAACAAGGAAGAGCTCGAAAGCTATCCCTCCGAAGAGTTGCGCGAGGTGTTGAAGCGCACCCTCGGCGTGCCGCTGTTCCAGGAGCAGGTCATGCAGATCGCCATCGTCGCCGCCGACTACAGCCCCGGCGAAGCCGATCAGTTGCGCCGCTCCATGGCGGCCTGGAAACGCCATGGCGGACTGGAACCGCATAGGGATCGCCTGGCCGCCGGGATGAAGAAAAAAGGCTACACCGCCGATTTCGCCGCGCAGATCTTCGAGCAGATCAAAGGCTTTGGCAGCTACGGTTTTCCCGAATCCCATGCCGCCAGTTTTGCCTTGTTGACCTACGCCAGTTGCTGGTTGAAATGCCACGAACCGGCGGCCTTCGCCTGTGCCCTGATCAACAGCTGGCCCATGGGTTTCTACAGCCCGGACCAGATCCTGCAGGACGCGCGCCGTCACCATTTGCAGATTCGTCCGGTAGACGTGCGGGCCAGCGACTGGGATTGCAGCCTCGAACCGATTGCCGGTGCGCAACCGGCGATTCGCATGGGGTTGCGCATGATCAAGGGCTTTCGCCAGGACGACGCCCGGCGCATCGAGGCGGCGCGTTCGAAAGGCGCCTTTGTCGACATCGCGGACCTTGGCGAACGGGCATGCCTGGATGCCCGCGCCCAGGAACAACTGGCCGATGCCGGTGCCTTGCGCGGGCTGGCCGGTGACCGGCATAGGGCGCGCTGGGAAGTGGCGGGGGTGCAAAAGCAGCTCGGCCTGTTTGCCGGCCTGCCCCGTCAGGAGGAAGGCGCGGTGGCGCTGCCCAAACCCACGGTCGGCGAAGACCTGTTGGCCGATTACAACAGCCTCGGCACCACTCTCGGGCCGCATCCGCTGGCCTTGTTGCGTGGTGAGTTGAAAGCCCGTCGCTGCCGCAGTTCGAAGGAGTTGCTGGAGGTGGAGCACGGGCGACCGGTCAGCGTCGCCGGGCTGGTAACCGGCCGACAACGCCCGAGCACCGCCAGTGGCGTGACCTTCGTCACCCTGGAAGACGAGTTCGGCAACGTCAACGTGGTGGTCTGGCGCGACCTGGCCGAGCGCCAGCGCCAGGTGCTGGTGGGCTCGCAGTTGCTCAAGGTCGATGGGCGCTGGGAGAAGGAGGGAGAGGTGCGGCATTTGATTGCCGGGCGCTTGAGCGACTTGAGTCCACTGCTCGACGGCATCAGCGTGCGCAGCCGGGATTTCCGCTGACCCCCGCACACAGATCGTTCCCACGCTCCGCGTGGGAACGCCGCCGGGGACGCTCCGCGTTCCGCTTCTGTAGGTGACGCGGAGCGTCACGGGATGCATTCCCACGCGGAGCGTGGGAACGATCAGTGGGAAGACGGTTACTTGGCGATTGGCCAAAACCGCTCGCCACCCCCCGGCGCATCCGTCCACGCCTGCAACGAGCGGGTCGGCAGGTCGAAATAATCCCGGGTACGCGCATACCCATGCCCACCCATCCGCCCGATCGCATCAAGCCCGAGTTGATCGATGTACAACGTCTTCGGGTCGATCAGCTCATCACGCACATGGGCCATCAGCACTTCACCAAAAATGATCTCCCGCGACTGACCGATGTTCAGCGCCATCATCCGCCGGCATTCCAGCGCCACCGGTGCCTCGCCGATGCGCGGGCATTTGACCGAGGTGCCAGGGATGGCGGTGAGGCCGGCGGCGGTCAGTTCGTCGAAACCGGGGGCGAAAGGTACGGCGCAGACGTTCATGGCTTCCACCAGGGCATCGCTGACGATGTTCACGGTGAACTCCTGGTTGAGCTGGATGTTGCGCGTGGTGTCCTTGGGACTCTGGTCGCCGTAGTTCTCCACGCCCAGCGCAAGGATCGGCGGATCGGCCGACAGCGCGTTGAAAAAGCTGAACGGTGCGGCGTTGACGCGGCCTTCAGCGTCGACGGTGGTGACCAGTGCAATCGGTCGTGGCACCACGCTGCCGATCAGAATCTTGTACTTGTCCCGTGGGCTCAGTTGGCTGAAGTCGAAGCTTTGCATGGGCAGAATTCTCTAAAGGAGTGGATCGATGGCGCACAGCGGCACCTGTGCGCTGTAGTCGTCGGCGAACGGGATGGCCGGCTGGAACAGAGTCCTCCAGTCCGGTTGGCCGAAGGCCCGGTCGCTGTGGCTGCGCATCAGTTTTTCGAATTGCTGTTGGGCCTGGCGTTGCAGGGCGGGGTAGTCGACACCCCGTACCTGACCGTCCTGCATCACGCAGCGGCCATCGATGTAGCTAGCGATGCAATCGTCACCGCGCCCGGCCAGGAGCAGGTTCTTCAGCGGGTCGAACAGCGGCCCCAAGTGCAGTCCGCGCAGGCTGAACACGCTGATGTCGGCCTTGGCCCCCGGTGCCAGGCGACCAATATCTTCGCGGCCCAAGGCCTTGGCGCCGCCGAGAGTGGCGGCGTTGTACAGGTCCAGCGCGCTGGTGAGCGTATTGCCGCCCTCCATCAAGCGCGCGATGTTCAAGCCCTGGCGCATGTTGTCCAGCAAGTCCGCCGGCCAGGTGTCGGTGCCCAGGGCGAAATTGACTCCCTTGGCGCGATAGCGACCAAACGAATTCAGCGCCTCGCCATCGCGGGCAAACACCACCGGGCAGTGCACCAGGCTGGCGCCACCATCGACCACGCGTTGCAGGTCGTCATCGCCGTGGGTGTAGATGCCGTGGGGCAACAGGCTGCGCGGGGTCAGCAGGCCCAGATCCTGCAGCCAGCCCAGCGGCGAACAACCGCGAAGTTGTTCCACCATCGCCACTTCGCCGAGCCCCTGGCAGCAATGCAAACGCATCGGCGCGTTGAGTTCCCGGCTCAGTGCAGCAGTGCGTTGCAGCAATGCTGGTGTGCACGTCTGGATGCGATCCGGCAGCAGAGCGCCGCGAATCAACCCTTGATGAGCACCGTCGAAGTCCTGGAAAAACCGCTCGGCCGCATCGAGCCCGGCCAGGCCCCGGGCTTCGTCCCAGTGATGGGCCAGCGTGCCGTCGGCCTGCCAGTAACTCATGCCGCTCATGTAGCAGGGGCCGAGGTAGGTGCGCAGTCCCAACTCGACCGCCACGCCGGCCACCGCGGCAAACTCGTCGTAGGTCTCGGCCCACTCGCGGTAGTACATCGAGGTGATCGGCATGGCTGTGGTGATGCCGTTGCGGATCAATTGGGTGAAGGCGTAGCGGTACTTGAAGACTTCTTCTTCGGGGCTGTAGCTCTCCCGTGGACCGCGCGCCAGATACTGCGCCGACCACATCCGGCCCATGTCGCGCTCGTCGCCGTTGTCCAGGGTCAGCACCGTGGAGTCGAGATCGCCCAGGGCATCCAGATCGATGAAGCCTGGGCCGATCAGCGCGTTGCCGTAATCAATCCACTGATCCACCGGCCCGGGAAAATCACGCCCGACAAACACAATGCGCGAGCCTTCAAACACCACTTCGCCGTTGCGCCACAGCACATGTTGCGTGCCGTCGAAGCCGACCACGCAACTGGCCCGAAGTCCGATGCGCTTCACAAACGACTTTCCAGTAAACGACCGCCGGAAGCGATCAACTGCCCGCCGCGATAGACCTCGCGCGGTGGCCGTGAAACCACGGCTTCGCCCAACGTCTGCACGGGCATCAACAGGAAGTTCGCCGGTTGGCCAATCTCCAGGCCAACACCGTCATGACCCAGCGCCCGGGCACCATTGACCGTCGCCGCCTCAAATGCCGCCGCCAGTTCTTCGTCCCTGTTCAGATCGAAACGAAACGCCAGCAACATCGCCCGCTCCAGCATGTCGCCGTTGCCCATGGGCGACCAGGCGTCGCGGATGCCGTCCGAACCCAGGCACACATTCACGCCAACCTCGCGCAACGCCAGGAACGGCGGCACCGCGCAATCGGCCGGCGCCGAACTCATCAGCGAAATGCCCAATATTGCCAGGCGTTCAGCCACCGGTTTGACCTGGCTCCACGGCAACATCCCCAGGCAATAGGCATGACTGATCATCACCCGGTCTTGAAGACCGAAGCGCTGGGTGTAATCGGCGATCAGGGCGATCTGCCACAGGCCCAGCTCACCCTTGTCGTGCAGGTGAATGTCGACGCCACGGTCGAACTCGCTGGCCAGTTTGAACACAAAGTCGAGTTGCGCGATCGGGTCGTTGTCGATGCCACACGGGTCAAGGCCGCCGACGTTCTCGACGCCCAGGGCCATGGCTTCGCGCATCAGTTCGGCGGTGCCGGGGTGGCTGATCAGGCCGGTTTGCGGGAATACCACCAGTTGCAGGTCGATCAGGTCGCGGTATTGTTCCTGCAGTTGCTGCATGGCTTCGACATGGCGCAGGCCGAATTCCGGATCGATATCGACGTGGCAGCGCAGGGTCAGCGAGCCGCGGGCGATGCAGTTTTCCAGCAGGGCACCGGCGCGTTGCGCGATCGGTACGGTGACTTCGCGCAGGATGCGCCGCTCGTTGGCGATGTAGTCCTTGAGGGTGGGACCTGCGCTGTTCGGGCGCCAGGGCTGGCCCCAGAGGGTTTTGTCCAGGTGCACGTGGCTTTCCACCAGGGCGGGGGTCAGCAGCTGGTTTTGGCCGTCGATGTCGGTGGCCGACAAGGCTTCGTTCGAAGCGGGACGGCGTTGGCTGAACCGGCCGTTCTCGATCAGCAGGTCTTCGGCGGGGGCGCCGTAGGGGCGCACGTTGCGCAGCCAGCGGGGTTGGGTCATTGCATACCTCAAATTCTGTGTTGTTTGGGCGGGCCTCTTCGCGAGCAGGCTCGCTCCCACAATGGTTTTATGTGGGACACAGAATCTGGGGTAACCCCCGAACCCTGTGGGAGCGAGCCTGCTCGCGAAGGCCGCGACTCGGTTTGGGATCAGCCCTTGAGCTTCGCCCAAATGCGGTCCTGCAGCTCACGCGCCTTGTTGCTGCATTCCTTCTCCGGGCGCAGACGCGAGGCGAATTCGTCGGGCATGTTGATGGCGTCCATGACTCGCCACTTGGCGTCGATCAGCTTGTCGCTCTGGATGCCGTTGGCGTAGGCAATGGCGTTGGACACGGCGGCGGCGTTTTCCGGTTTCATCATCCAGTCGATGAAGATCTTCGCGTTGCCGGGGTGCGGTGCGCTTTTCGGCACGGCGAAGTTGTCCTGGAACATCGCCAGGCCTTCTTTCGGATACACGTACTTGATGGTGCTCTTCTGCAAGGTGGCCCGGGCGGTGGAGCCGTTCCAGTTCTGCATCATGATCACTTCACCGGAAGCCATGCGGTCGACGGTGTTGTCCGAGCTGTACATCTTCAGGAAGGGCTTCTGTTTTTGCAGCAGTTCGAGAATGCGCTTGGCGTCCTGCGGGTTTTCCGTGCATTCGTCGACGTTCAGGTAATGACTGGCGGCGTTGATCACGCTGCTGGAGGTGTCGAGGGCAGCCAGCTGCCCTTGCAGTTCCTTGCGTGGTTCGAAGAACTCTTTCCACGAATCGTCCAGCTTGCCGCCAGGCACCCGCGCGCTGTCATAGGAAAACCCGGTGCTGCCCCACAGGTACGGTGCCGAGAATTTGCGGCCAGGGTCGAAGCTTGGGTTGCGGAACGCCGGCTTGACGTACTGGAAGTTGGGCAGGGTCGAGGCGTCGATTTGCAGCAGCAGGTCCTGGTTGATCAAAGTGCGCATGATCGACTGCGACGGCACGATCACGTCATACGCCGCACCACCGGCCTGCAATTTGGCCAACAGGGTTTCGTTGCTGTCGTAGCCGTCCATGGTGACCTTGATCCCGGTCTCCTTTTCGAACTTGGCCAACAGCTCGACCGGGTAGTAATCGGTCCAGTTGTAGAAGAACAGCTCCTTGGGCTCGGCGGCGTGGGCGCTGAATGCGGTGAAGCAGCTCAGGGCCAGACTGGCAACGGCGAAACGCAGGCTTTTCACTTTCATGGACGAACACTCCAGGCTCATTGTTGTTTGCCGCGCTGTCCCAGCCAGAAGGCCAGCACCACCAGCACGATGGAAATCACCAGCATCAGGGTCGAGATCGCGTTGATCTCCGGCGTCACGCCGGCCTTGATCGCGGAGAAGATGTACACCGGCAAGGTGGTCGAACCGGGGCCGGCGACGAAGAAGGTCATGATGAAATCGTCGAGGCTGACCACGAACGCCAGCACCGACCCGGACAGCACCGCCGGCCACAACAGCGGCAGCGTCACCCGGCGAAACACCTGCCACGGGTTGGCGTACAGGTCGTTCGCCGCTTCCAGCAGGCTCTTGTCCAGGTCATTGAGCCGCGCGCGAATCGGCAGGTAGGCGAAGGGAATGCAGAAGCCGATGTGCGCGACGATCACCGTCAGCAACCCCAGCTTGATCCCCAGCGCCATGAACAGCAGCAGGGTGGCCACCGCGGTGACGATCTCCGGCAGGATCAGCGGCAGGTTGATCCCCCCTTCGACCATCTTCTGGCCGTAGAACGGCCGGTAGGTCGCCAGCGCCGCGAGCAAGGCAATCGCCGTGGCACAGACCGTGGCGATGCCGGCGACGATGATCGAGTTCAGCGCGGCGGTCTGGATAGACGGGTTGGCCAAAATCCGCCCGTACCAGGCGAACGAGAACTCGGTCCACACCGTCGCCGAGCGGTTGGCGTTGAAGCTGTAGGCGATCAACACGAAGATCGGCAGGTACAGGTAGGCCAGGATCAGCAGGCTGACTTCCCGGGTCATTGGCAGTTTTTTCAGGTGCAGGGCGATCATGCGGTAGCTCCCCGACGAAGAGTTTTGGCGGCGCTGCGGCTATACAGGGCGTACAGCACCAACGACAGCAGCAGAATCCCCAGTAGCAGGAACGACAGCGAACTGCCCAGGGGCCAGTTGCGCGCGGTGCCGAACTGTTGCTGGATCAGGTTGCCGATCATCAGGGTCTTGCCGCCGCCGAGAATCGCCGGGGTGATAAAGGCTCCCAGGCTCGGCACGAACACCAACAGGGAACCGGCAATCACCCCTGGCATCGACAGCGGCAGGATGATCCGCCGCAGTGCGTGCCAGCGATTGGCGCCCAGGTCATAAGCGGCTTCCACCAAACGCCAGTCGAGTTTTTCCAGGGTCGAGTAAATCGGCAGGATCATGAACGGCAGGAAGCTGTAGACCAGCCCGACGCTGACCGCGAAGTCGTTGTAGAGCAGGGTGATGCCGCCGGCACTGGGGAGCAGTGCGTTGAGGCTCTGGGCGACCCAGCCCTGTTCGCGCAGGATGATCAACCAGGCGTAGTTGCGGATCAGCAGGTTGGTCCAGAACGGGATGGTGATCAGCAACACCATCAGATTGCGCCGACGCGGGGTCAGGCTCGACATCCACAGCGCCACTGGAAAGCCGAACAGGAAACACAACACCGTGGTGCCACCGGCCTGGAACACCGAGCGCAACAGCGCCTGGGCGTAGACCCAGTTGAGCTCCAACTCGCCATCGAAACCTTCCTGGAAAAACAGCTGCACGTAGCTTTGCAATTGCCAGTCGGCCTGCCAGTCGACGCCGCCATAGACGTTGCGCGGTAGCAGGCTGATGTAGCCCATGATGCCCAACGGAATGGCGATCAGGGCCAGCAGGGTCAGGACCACCGGGCTGAGCAACAGCGCGCGGTTGAGGGCTGGGGAAGTGCTGCTGACGCTCATCTCAAGCCTCCATCAACAGGCAGGCGTGGGGGGGCAGGTTGACCGCCACCCGATCACCGACGCCACGGTTGCGATTGAGGCCCTCGTTGTTCTCCCGCAGCATCACCTTGATGTCGTTGTTCAGGCGGCACTGGTACAAGGTCGCGGTGCCGACGTACAGCACGGCTTCGATCACGCCGCGCAGGTGGTGCGGTTGCGCCGGGTCCACCAGTTGTGAACGTTCCGGGCGGAATGCCAGTTGCACCTTGCCGTCGATGCCTTGAGGCAGGCAGGGGATTTCCACCGGCATGCCGTTGGGCACGAACAGGTTTTCATTGTGCTGGCCGCGCTTGAGGTGGCCGGGCAGGAAGTTGATATCGCCAATGAACTGCGCGACGAACTGATGCTGCGGCCGTTCGTAAATGTCATTGGGCGTGCCGACCTGCAGGATCTTGCCGGCGGACATCACCGCAATGCGATCGGACAGGGTCAAGGCTTCTTCCTGATCGTGGGTGACGAAAATGAAGGTAATCCCGGCTTCCTTCTGCACCCGCTTGAGTTCGACCTGCATTTCCTTGCGCAGCTTGAGGTCCAGCGCCGACAGCGGCTCGTCCAGCAACAGCACTTTCGGTTTCGGCGCCAGGGCCCGTGCCAGAGCCACCCGTTGCTGCTGGCCGCCGGACAATTCGGCGGGTTTGCGCTTGGCCAGGTGCTGCATTTGCACCAGCGCCAGCATTTCATCGACCCGCTGCGCGATCAGCGTGCGATCAAGACCCTGCATCTCGAGGCCGAAGGCGATATTCTGCGCAACACTCATGTGTGGAAACAGCGCGTAGCTCTGGAACACTGTGTTGACTCGACGCTTGAACGGCGGCAGATCGTTGACCGGTTCACCGGCGAGGCGAATCTCACCCTCGCTGACATGCTCGAAGCCGGCGATGGTGCGCAGTAAAGTGGTCTTGCCACAGCCGGAAGGGCCGAGCAGTGTGAAGAACTCGTTATCGGCAATGTCGACTGAAACGTTGTCCAGAGCGGGTGCCAGCCCTGGATCGTCGGAATACCGCTTGGAGACATTACGCACTTCGATTGCAACTGGATGACCCATAATGGTGCATTCCTCTAATTATTGTATGCAAAATCTGGATGCAATTTAGAAATACCCGGATTAACCTGCTCGTGCAACCCCCTTTTTCAAGGCTGTTGATTCGCCTGGGGCCGGTTGCACAGCACTGAAGGAGTCTTCGAATGGCGGAAAAGAAACTGGAAACCACGGTGGACCGCGTCTACCAAGGGGTTTACGAGGCGATCAGCAAACGCTCGCTGCGTCCCGGCATGAAGCTGGGCGAGGCTTCGTTGGCCGAACTTTTCAATGTCAGCCGTACGTCAGTTCGTGCCGCGCTCAAGCAATTGGAAGCCGATGGACTGGTCACCACCGAGCCCAATAAAGGTGCGTCGGTGTCGCTGCCGAGCGACGAAGAGATCCGTTCGTTGTTCGAAACCCGGCGCCTGGTCGAGATCGGCATCGTCAGTGAATTGTGTCGCCGGCGCGATACGGCGGTGACCCGGGATTTGCGCGATCACTTGCTGCTCGAGGATGAAGCGCATCGCAACGGTGACCACGAACGGTTGATCCACCTGCTCGGCGAGTTCCACATCAAGCTGGCCCGCAGCCTGAACAACCCGGTGTTGCTCGACTGGTTCCAGAAGCTGATCTCCCGGGCCTCGCTGTACGCCGCCGCGCTCGATGACGACAGCCACGAAGCCTGCCGCGACGACGAACACCTGCGTTTGATCGAGTACATCGAGGCGGGCAACCAGAGCGCGGCGATCGAGCTGACGTGCATCCATTTGAATGGCATCGAGAAGGCGATTCTGGATGTGGCGGCGACCTTGAAAAGTAGCTACAACCCGCTCAAGCATCTGATTGAGGTGTAACCAGCCGGTCTGAATCTGCAGATGCAATCTGTGGGAGCGGGCTTGCCCGCGATGAGGGCCTGACAATCAATATTTGGTTGAACGTTACGCCGCTATCGCTGGGATGGCGGCGGCAGAGAGGCCTGGCGCCAAGAGCGGGAAAACTCCTACATATCAGATACACCAATCAAAGACGCGTCCTACGCACAAAAAGGAAACGTCTTATTTTCAGCACGTGTCAGCTTCCCTAAAGCTGTCGAGCACTTGAACGAGGGATGGAAATGAAGCCTCCCCGTATGCTCTCAGGGAGGTCTGTACATGAGCACCGCACCAACCGTTTTCTTCAACCACAGCCGCCATAAACTCTGGGTCCGCAACCTGGAGCCCCACCTCGATGTCCTCGCCTTCCGCGGCGAAGAACGCCTCAGCCAACCCTTCACCTACGAGATAGAGTTCACCAGCGCCGAGCTCGATCTTGAAGCCGAACAGCTGCTGGGCAAGGACGCCTCTTTCAGCTTGCACGCGGCGCCATCGAACGTCGCGCCGATGCCTTGGGAAGTGCCCGAGGTCAAACCGTTGCGCACGCTGCACGGCGTGATCACCGGCCTCAAGCGCCTGTGTGCCTCCCGTGACGAAGCCCGCTACGAACTCATCCTGCAACCGCGTTTGGCCTTGCTTGAACGCGGCCGGCAATACCGCATCTACCAGGATCAGTCGGTGCCGGAAATCGTCGAAAGCATCCTGCGCAGCCGCCACGACTTCCGTGGCCAGGACTTCCTGTTCCGCCTGGTGCGTGACTACCCCCGGCGCGAGCAGGTCATGCAGTACGGTGAAAGCGACCTGGCTTTCATCAGCCGGCTGCTGGCCGAGGTCGGCATCTGGTACCGCCTCACCAGCGACCAACGCCTGCACATCGACGTCGTGGAATTCTGCGATGGTCAGCGCGGCTACCAGTTCGACGTCGAGCTGCCGTACTACTCGCCCGCGGGGCTCAGCAGCAGCGATGCGGACGGCGTGTGGGGCCTGCAAACCCACCACCAGGTAGTGGAAAAAAACGTCAACATCCGCACCTACCACCCCCTTGACGCCAATGCCCACCTCGACGCCGACGTCGACCAGACCCGCGGTGCGAAAATCACCTACGGCGAGGCCTACCACTACGCCGAACCCTACCGCGTGCTCGGCGACGCCTATGACCGGCACGAAGGCCTGGCAAGCGAAAGCGGTTTTTTCTACGCGCGCTTGCGCCACGAGCGCTACCTCAACGAGCAGACCCGCCTTCGCGGCATCACAAGCAGCGCCACCCTCGCACCGGGTCAGGTGCTGACCGTCACCGGCGGCGCACCCAAGGCCTTCACCCCGCGGTGCGCGATCATCGCCGTGCGTACCCGTGCCGCCCGCGATGCCAGCTTCGAGTGCCGCTTTGAAGCCATGCCCTATGCGGAAACCCTGTGCTTCCGTCCGCCACTGCCGCCGAAACCCCAAATCGCCGGCACCGTCCCGGCCCGCGTCACCAGTGGCGAAGCCCACGATCAATACGCCGAAATCGACGTCGAAGGCCGCTACAAGGTCAACTTCCTGTTCGACCGCGACCCGTGGAAGCTCGGCGAAGAAAGCATGTGGCTGCGCCAGGCGCGCGCCTACGCCGGCGACACCTTTGGGCTGCACCTGCCGCTGATCTGCGGCACCGAAGTGGCCATCGCCTTCGAACAGGGCGACCCCGACCGCCCCTACATCGCCCACGCCCTGCACGACAGCGAACACCCGGACCACGTGACCCTGCGCAAGCGCGACTACACCCGCAACGTGCTACGCACCCCGGCCAACAACAAGTTGCGCATGGAAGATCTACGGGGGCAGGAGCACATCAAGCTCAGCACCGAGTATGGCGGCAAGAGCCAGCTGAATTTGGGGCATCTGGTGGATGCCAAGAAGCAGCAGCGAGGGGAAGGGTTTGAACTGCGTACGGATGATTGGGGGGCGCTGCGCGCGGGCAAAGGGTTGTTCATCAGCGCCGATGAACAGCCCCAGGCTGCTGACGATGTACTCGCCATGGCGCCGGCCACCCGCCAGATCGAAAGCGCCCGACAACAAATGGCCCAGTGGCAGGAAATTGCCCAGGCCCATAACAGTCGACCACCCGCCATCGACGGTCTGCAGCAACTACAAGCGGACGCCAAAGACCTGTCCGCCCCAGCCATCCTCTTGAGCGCCCCCGACGGCATCGGCGCAGTCACACCGGCCAGTCTGCTGCTCAACAGTGGCGACGGGATGTACCTGCAAAGCCGTGACGACATCCACCTCGCCGCCGACCGGCGCCTGTCGGCACACGCCAAAAAAGGCATCTCACTGCTCGCCCAGCGCGAAGGCATGCGCCTGGTCTCCGGCGAAGGCCCACTGGAAATCGAATCCCACGGCGATCTGATGAACCTGATTGCCCAGCAGGACATCACCGTGCAGTCGGTGCAGGGGGAGCTGCAGTTGTTGGCCAAGAAGGGCATCACGCTCGGCAGCGGAGAAGCATTAATCCGCCTCAGCCCAACCGACGGAATTCTATTCGATAGCCCCACCAAACTACTGTCCAGAGGACAGCACGTTTGGGAGGGGCCTGGCGGCCAGCGTTTTCCGTTGATGGAGCTGCCGAAGTCGGTGTGCGAGGAGTGCCTGCAAAAGGCTCGGAAAAACGCCATTGGCTTGCTGATGCGCCAAGGCTGATCGAGGAGATATACAGATGAAATTGCCTATCCCATGGCTGGAGCAGATCGAGCAGGTGTGCGCCAGAACGGAAGTACAGGAAGTTGATCTTTTGCTCGATCAAGCCACGTGGAGCAAATGCGCTGTTCCCGGGCTGCAGCAATTGAGTCCCAAGGTGCCTTGGTTCTCATTGTTCACCGGTACACCAGAGGAAAACCTGCTGGACCAGGCACCGCTGTTGATGCGCCTGGACCTGACTATTTGGCAGCACAAGGCTTGGCTGGAAGAACTCATCGAGCACTGCGCAGCAGATGCTCGCCTGATGGTTCTGATTTCGAACCTGCCGTTTGAAGAACTGAGTCATGCCTTGCGAGCCCTGTCCCAACTGCAGTGGGGTGGACAAGCTGGCTTGTTGCGTTTCTACGATCCGCGAATCTTTCCCGTGCTGGTGAATTCCATCCTCACCACCGAACAGCGCGCCGAGTTCCTGCGAGTCGCTTGCTTTTGGGGCTGGCTTGATCGCGACGACCAGCCGCAATGGCTACAAAGCAATTGCTTGACGAAACAGAGCAGCATCGAAGTCGAACCCTGCGTGGAACTTAATGATGAACAATGCGAAATGATCGGATGTATTAGTGATGCCCAGAAACTTCTGGTGCGCGTTGAGTTTGATTATCTGGACGATAGCAAGGAAAGACGTTTTGAGATGTTGTACACGATTGCCATGCAAGCAAGTCGAGAGAATTACTTTGGCAATATAGTCGAGTACGCGCGCCAACGACTTTGAGCTGACTATGAAATGGTGCACCTCGGTATGCATTCCGATGTCGGCGGAGGGTATTCGCAAAACGAACGACCAGGATATGGGCCAGGTATAACTTTTATCGTCCGGTTTCATGGGAGAGACGCTCATTCGGGATTTTCCCATGCAGCCTGAACTGAAATCAGGGAATGGTCGGTGATGGAGATGACAATGAAAACAATGTGGGCGATATGGTTGTTGGGTTTATTTGGATTGGCGTTGGTGGGATGTTCCACGGCGGACAACGAAATGGCGGGAGGGAATATACAAGCGGTTAATCATACGCTGAACAATATCAATTGGCTCTCGGTGAATGGCTATCGGGCTGATGGGGGTGGGGGACGTTCTTGCTGCATTATTATGCCTACGAAATGGCGTCCTGGTTTGAAGGCGCATATTGAATGGGAAGTTGATACCGATCAATTTGCCTACTCTAAATGGCCATCTGATCCAGAGGGATATCGCGCGGCTCAGTTGAAGCATAAAGCCAAATACAAGCATTACAGCACCACAGTGGATGTTCCAGAGTGGTCAGGAACGGAGTCGTGCGATCTTAAGGTGCATTTTTTCACCTGTAACCAGGTAGAGGTTACGACTTCTTGCTGGGCACCCAGCTCACCTAATTATCCGATCAAAGCACCTATGGAAATGAAGGAGCCACCCGTATGCCCGAAGTAAAAGTTAACTCGAGGGCTAAGGTCTGGATGTCGCCCATCTTTCCGTTGCAGGGGAGTCGACAATGAAAATAACCTGGGTTCGATGGTTGTTGGGTGTGTTTGTGTTGATGTTGGTTGGATGTTCCACAGCGGACAACGAAATGGCGGGAGGGAATATACAAGCGGTTAATCATACGCTGAACAATATCAATTGGCTCTCGGTGAATGGCTATCGGGCTGATGGGGGTGGGGGACGTTCTTGCTGCATTATCATGCCGACTAAATGGCGTCCTGGTTTAAAGGCGCATATTGAATGGGAAGTTGATACTGATCCTTATGCTTATTCTAAATGGCCGCCGCTAGGGACTGATGGCTATAGAGTAGCTCAAGCTAAGCATAAGGCCAACTATCAGCGCTACAGCACTGTCGTGGAAATTCCAGAGTGGCCAGGAACGGAGTCATGCGATCTTAAGGTGCATTTTTTCACCTGTAACCAGGTAGAGGTTACGACTTCTTGCTGGGCACCCAGTTCACCTAATTATCCGATCAGAGTACCTATGGGAATGAAGGAGCCTTCCGTATGCCCGAAGTAAAAATTAACCCGAGGGCTGAGGTCTGGATATCGCCCGTCTTTCCGGTGTTAGGAAGTCGACAATGAAAATAACCTGGGTTAGATGGTTGTTGGGTGTGTTTGCGTTGGTGTTGGTTGGATGTTCCACAGCGGACAACGAAATGGCGGGAGGAAATATACAAGCGATTAATCATACGCTGAGCAATATCAATTGGCTTTCGGTAAATGGTTACCGGGCCGACGGGGGTGGGGGACGTTCTTGCTGCATTATCATGCCGACGAAATGGCGTCCTGGCTTGAAGGCGCATATTGAATGGGAAGTTGATACTGATCCTTATGCTGAGTCGCCGCCTCTCGGGACGAAAGAGTTTAGGAAATTTATGAAAGTTCATAAGGCTAAATATCAACACCATCGCACAATAGTAAATATTCCAGAGTGGCGAGGAACGGAATCATGTGATCTTAAAGTGCATTTTTTTACCTGTAACCAGGTAAAGGTTACGACTTCTTGCTGGGCACCCAGTTCACCTAATTATCCGATCAGAGTACCTATGGGAATGAAGGAGCCATCCGTATGCCCGAAGTAAAAATTAATTCAATGGCTAAGGTCTGGATATCGCCCGTCTTTCCGGTGCTGAGGAATCGACAATGAAAATAACCAGGGTTCGATGGTTGTTGGGTGTGTTTGTGTTGATGTTGGTTGGATGTTCCACAACGGACAACGAATTGGCGGGAGCAAATATACAAGCGGTTAATCATACGCTGAGCAATATCAATTGGCTCTCGGTGAATGGTTACCGGGCCGACGGGGGTGGGGGACGTTCTTGCTGCATTATCATGCCGACTAAATGGCGTCCTGGCTTGAAGGCGCATATTGAATGGGAAGTTGACCCGGAACCGTTTGCAAAAATAAAAAGAAAAACTACTGGGTATGGGTTCGATGAAGCGGCGTGGGCTGCGCATGAAGCGAATTTTCAACGTTACAGCATCAAGGTGGATATTCCAGAGTGGCCGGGAGCGGAGTCATGTGATCTTAAAGTGCATTTTTTCACCTGTAACCAGGTAAAGGTTACGACTTCTTGCTGGGCACCCAGTTCACCTAGTTAT
The DNA here is from genome assembly GCF_000408945.1 of Pseudomonas sp. G5(2012). Taxonomy (NCBI): domain Bacteria; kingdom Pseudomonadati; phylum Pseudomonadota; class Gammaproteobacteria; order Pseudomonadales; family Pseudomonadaceae; genus Pseudomonas; species Pseudomonas sp. G5(2012). The sequence goes on along the minus strand of NZ_APIO01000005.1, from coordinate 5,549 downwards.
CCGATCAGAGTACCTATGGGAATGAAGGAGCCATCCGTATGCCCGAAGTAAAAATTAACTCGAGCGTTAAGGTCTGGATATCGCCCATCTTTCCGGTGTTGGGGGATCGACAATGAAAGTAACCTGGGTTCGATGGTTGTTGGGTGTGTTTGTGTTGACGTTGGTTGGATGCTCCACAGCGGACAACGAAATGGCGGGAGGGAATCTAAAAGCGGTTAACCATACCTTGCATGCGATCAATTGGTTTTCAGTCAATGGTTATAGAGCATACGGTGGCGGCGGAAGTTCTTGCTGTATTGTCATGCCAATTAAATGGAGGCCTGGTTTAAAGGCTTACATTGAGTGGGAGGTGGATACCGATCAATTTGCGTACTCGAAGTGGCCATCTGATCCAGAGGGATATCGGCTGGCTCAATTGGAACATAAAGCTAAATATAAGCACTACAGCGCCACGGTGGATATCCCCGAGTGGCAAGGTACGGACTCTTGTGGTTTGAGTGTGCATTTTTTAAGTTGCAATCAAATAAAAGTTACAACGTCGTGCTGGGGGTACGGGTCACCCAATAACCCTATTAAAGAACCTAAGCGGATGAAGGAGCCATCTGTATGTCCGAAGTAAAAAATAATCTGAGTGCTAAGGTCTGGGCACCGCCCGCTTTTCCCGTGGTAGGGCGTTTGCCGGGGGAGGTTCTGACGGTGACTTGCAACTGCGACAAGCAAACTGCCGAGGAAGACAGTCACCATCAACAGGTCAACTCCAAAGGGAGGTCCCAGCGGTTCGAATGCGTTCAAAGTTTGCATGTCAGTTTGTTTTTCGATGGTACTAACAATAATGAAGATAACGATACCAAGAAAAACCACCCCAGTAATATTGCCAAGCTTTTTCATGCGTCGCTCAGGGGTGAACAGGCAGAAAAAGAGGGCTTTTTTTCTTTTTACATGCCTGGTGTAGGTACTCCCTTTCCCGAAATTGGCGAACTGGATTACAGCGCGGAGGGGCTGAGGTATGCGACGGGTGGTGAAGATCGCATCAATTGGGCATTGGTGTCATTGGCCCATGCGCTGAGGTTTGCATTAACTAAGAAAGAGTTATCCAAAGCCGACAGAAAAAAAGCAGTCAATGCCATGAGCACCTGGCAGGCACCGCTGATGAGCGGCCTGGGGGAAGGCAAACGACGACGAGTCATGCACGGGCTGTTGGGCCCCATGGAGGCCTGTAAAGAAAAGTCCCTGCAGCCTAAAGTATTGGCAGTCAAACTGTACGTGTACGGATTCTCGCGCGGGGCGGCGGAAGCTCGTACTTTCGTGAACTGGCTGAGCCAGTTGTTCGACACCCCGACCGGGGCCCAGTTTCCTGAGCAACGTCTGATCGGCTTGCCGGTCAGCATCGAATTTCTCGGTGTGCTAGACACCGTCGCCTCGGTCGGCATCGCCCATGCGGCGCCTTTTTTTGCGGGTCACATGGACTGGGCCGATGACAGTCAGTTGTTACCTGACGCCGCGAAATTTCCGAACTTCGTCAAATGCTGCCGGCACTTCGTCGCGGCCTTCGAGCAGCGCTCGTGTTTTCCGCTGGACTCGATCCGCAACGAGGACGGTCAGTACCCGCTCCATACCTATGAAGTGGTGTACCCCGGTGTGCATTCTGATGTTGGGGGTGGTTATCCGCAGAATGACCAGGGTAAGGCTCGCGGGGGCACCAATGAGCTGGTATCACAAATCGTCCTGCACGATATGTATGCCGAGGCCTTCGCTGCGGGCGCGCCGTTGCAGGTGCCGGAGACGGTGCTGCCGAAAGGACTCCAGCCAGAGAAATTGTGGCGTGGCATGTCTGAATCAACATTCACTGAATTCAAAGTCCACCCAACGGTAGTCGAACGCTTCAACGCCTGGCGCCACACCCTCCCAGGCATCACCCCCGACACCCCCACCCACACAAAACCCTGGGAGTACAAACCACAGCAACTCGGCATCACCTTGGAAGAAACACTGGCCGATCAACTGGGCTGGATCACCGGTTGGCGCATCGGTCGTTACGCCGATGACCCGTTGCAGAATAACGACAGCTACAGGCATCAGCCGTTCTTCATCCAGGCCAATGAAGTCACTGTGTTCGACACCAGTGATCAACGTGAGGCCTATGAAAAGCAGAAAAAAATCGTCTTCGCCGATCGGCTGAAAACGCCCCAGGCGGCGACGAACCACCCCGGCCCGCCCATCTATGAACCGCAGATCGACAAGACCCAACTCAGCCAGGCGGCTGCGGAGTTCAAGCGCGACTACAAGGGCTTCGACCGTCAGCAGACCAGTGCGGTCGGCACGATCACCGATGTGCTGTTGCGCGACGCCATCTATCTGCTCAACGAAAACGATGAGTTGCAGGACCACGCTGCGATCAAGGCGGCAGGTGAACGGCGCACCAAACAATTGTTCAGCGATGCCCGGGGCACGCCCAGCAAGGACCCGCGCATGGCGCTGGTGGTCGCGTTGTTCGATGACCAGATACACGACTCACGTGCCTGGTTCATGCATGACGCGTTGGGTTCGCGTGAGATATGGGCGGGCTACTTCTTCTATCGCATGACGTATTTCGGCAATGACAACAGCCGCGACCTGTCACCGGTGGTAGTGGCCGGGCGAATACTGGGCGTTGCGATGCTGGCCGGCGCCACGGTGTACGGCATTAAGCGGGGTGGGGCGCTGGGCGGGGTTGGTGGGGTGGTCGCGGGCATCGGTGGCGCCACGATCGGCTATCAAGTGATCGACAAGGCGCGCGGTGTAGCGCTGCCGTTCCTGCCGGAGGCCGCGCAGTTGCTGAAGCCGACGGCGCATATTGGCCAGGTGGCGGCTGAGCTGAAGCAACAGATTGCCCAGGAAGACTATGCGCAACGCATCGACCGCACCACCGCCTTTCTGCGCGAGGCCGGCAGTCTGTTCGAACTCACCGGGGAGGTCGTCTGATGTTGCCTCTGGTACGTGTGGGGGACTCGATGAGCCCTTTCGGTGGTGAAGTGCTTGAAGGTCACTACGAGGCATTCGGCCAACCGGTTGCCTGCGTGGGGGATCAGGCTCGCTGCGATTTGCACGGCATGACGCGCATCGCGGAGGGTACCTCGGTGGCGATCATGGACGGCAGGCTCGTGGCCCTGCACGGGTATGAGTGTGATTGCGGTTGCACCCTGGTCAGCTCGCTTGCGGCTTCGTTCATGGTCGTGGCGCCATGAACCGTGCGCCGCAATACCCGGACCTTGTCGAACCGCATGAACCGCATTGGCGCCGTTGGTGGCTGGTTTTGCTGTTGCTCTGGGGGTTGCAGTCGGCGGTTTTGTTGTCGTTATGGCCAGAGGAGCAGCCAAGGGGAGAACTGTGGATGTGGAGTGCAGTCATGCCTTTTTGCTGGGTGTTGGCCCTAGCGCTGCGCGTGTTGGGGTGGCAAATCTGCCTGTTTAACCGCGATGTGTATCGACGCACGGTGGAGGCTGCGGTGCAGCGTTGGTGGGGACGTCGCCGCTTGGGTTTGCCGGTGGAACACGTGCTGCTCCTGGGGCCCGTGGGCGATGAGCAAATACATTACAACGGCTTGATGGCCGGTGTTCCCGCCCCCAAGCCATCGAAGCCCGACGGCGCTACACAGCGCATGTTGCGCTGCCCGGTGTCGCTGGGTTCGTCCAGTGAGCGTGCGCCAGCATTGGCCCGGCGCCTGGCCAGGATGACGCTTGAACTCCCCGAGTTGAAACAACGCTGGCCGTCGTTGCGCGGGATTGCGTGGATCGGGGATGAGGCCAGTCAAAGTGCGTACTTGAAGGCCGTGGCCAAGGGCGACGTGGTGTTGCCCGAAGCGCGCATGCCTTTGGATGACCTGGCCGATCTGGACACGCTCATTGATGCGTTTCATCACGACTGTCGCGATGAGGCGGATTGGTTGCTTTGCGCCGGGGTGGTCTCGGTGCAGAGCGCTGGCGAGCCGGATCTTCCCGGTGAAGCTGGATTTCTCTGGCTGGTGAGCCACCAGGGTCGCCAGTTATTGCACAGGGGCGAGTACTTGTTGAGTGAGCTCGACGAGTCGCCCGCTGAGCTCTGTGTACAGATCCAGCGCTATGCCGGGTTGGACGCAGCACCGCCCGATTGCCTGGCGCTGGATAAAACCAGCCAGGGCACTTTCCTGAAAGGTGGCTGGCAGTCTGGCGAACATCAATTGTCCGGGTACTGGGGCGTGTTGGCGCAATTGGCGCCTTTCATCGGCATGTCCCTGGCGTTGTTGCAGGCAAAGGAGGCCGGACAACCTTGTGGTTGGCTGAGTCAGGACGGAAACGATCGATTGGCTATTGGAATGGCGGTGCCTCATGGCAATGAATAAGCAAGCGAGCGAAGGCTCTCTGATCAAGGTGGGATTGGGCTATCTGCTGGTCGTGACGGTCGTGGTGGTGTTCGGTTGTCTGCTGTACGACTTGACCCACGAGTACTTCGGCTGGCCAAGGCTGCCCCTCAAATCGTTGGCGCTGTGGGGGGGTGGAAGCTGGTTTGCCTTGTGCTGGTTCTGCCCGGTGATATTGCTCGCTTGGGATCGATTGGCGGTGGCGCGGGCGATGCGCGTGACGGGCGCGGCTGTTGATGCGCCGATTTCGCCATTCAGCAAAGAGCCCGTTCCGGACGACGATTCATGGGTCGCTAAGTTAAAGGAACACCTGCACGAAAATCACGGTTTCCTTTGGCGCCGCAAAATCCGCCTGCTACTGGTCGTCGGCGAACCCGATCAAATCGCCGCCATCGCCCCCAACCTGAAAGATAAAAAATGGCTTGCCGGCCACGACACCGTTCTGCTCTGGGGCGGCAGCACCCAAACCAAATTCGCTGATGGCCGCTTCAGCTCGTGGCAAGGCCTGAGCCGCTGGCGCGGTCTCGACGGCGTGATCTGGGCCTTGAACAAAGAGCAGAGCATGGACGCCAGCGCGATGGACGCCGGTGTGCGTCACCTGCAAGACCTGGCGCGCCAATTGCGCTGGCAGTTGCCGCTGCACCTGTGGCAGGTCTGCGACAGTGGATGGGAACAGAACAAACGCCAGACCCAGGCCATCGGTTGTTGGCTACCGTCACAGGTGACGCCGCTGGCCTTGGAAAGCGGGCTGGAGAGCCTGGTGCAACCCCTGCGCGACGGTGGTTGGGTGCAGATACGGGGCGCGATGAACCATGATTTCCTGCTGCGTCTGTCCCGCGATTTGCAGGCCGAGGGCATTGCCCGTTGGCGGCAAGTTCTTGCGCCGTTGTTCCGGGTGTTCGACCGTGGCGTGCCGTTGCGCGGGTTGTGGTTCAGCCTGCCGGTGCAGGGGGGTCAAGAAACTAAAGAAAATACGGATAACCTTTGGCACGCCACACCACCCTGGGACGGCGTGCTCGATGACAAAAGGGTTCGCCCTGAGCGCCTCGGCTGGCCCGCGACCCGCATCGCGCAAACCCTGATGCTCGCCCTGACTCTGGCCTGGGGCGCCGGCCTGCTGCTGTCCTTCGCCAGTAACCGCGTACACATTGCCCAGGTGCAAACCTCCCTGGCG
>NZ_APIO01000004.1:0-36010 GCF_000408945.1 Pseudomonas sp. G5(2012) | reverse complement strand
CTCTGCGTGGGAATGCCTCATCGGACGCTCCGCGTTCGGCTTTAGAGGGGACGCAGAGCGTCCCGGGCTGCATTCCCACGCAGAGCGTGGGAACGATCATCATGGCCTGTAGAGATGCGCATGCCCCGCACGATACAGCGACGACTCGCTGAACTGCTCACTGCCCAGCACCCGACCCACAAGAATCAGCGCCGTGCGCCGAAACCCCTTGGCTTCCACCTTGTCGGCAATGTCCTCAAGCGTCCCCACCACCCAGTCCTGATCCGGCCAGGTCGCCCGGTGAATCACCGCAATTGGGCAGTCTGCGCCGTAATGCGGCCGCAGTTCGGCCAGGATTTTCTGCAGGTGTTTGACCCCCAAATGAATCGCCATGGTCGCCCCGTGTTGCGCCAGGCTGCCCAGTTCCTCGCCCGCGGGCATCTCGGTCTTGTCGGCGTAGCGTGTCAGGATCACGCTCTGCGAAACGTCCGGCAAGGTCAGTTCCGCGCCCAGAAGCGCAGCGCAGGCGGCCGTGGCGGTCACGCCGGGGACTATTTCAAAAGGGATGCCGAGTTCTCGCAGGTGGCGTATCTGCTCGCCTATTGCGCCGTACAGGCTCGGGTCACCGGAATGCACGCGCGCCACGTCCTGGCCATTGGCATGGGCCGTCTTGATCAGTTCGATGATCTGTTCCAGGTGCAGTTCGGCGCTGTTGACCACCTGTTCGGCGCAGTGCCCTTCCAACACGGCGGCGGGCACCAGCGAGCCGGCATAGATGATCACCGGGCAGGTGCGAATCAACCGCTGGCCTTTGACGGTGATCAGTTCGGGATCGCCGGGACCTGCGCCAATGAAGTAGACCGTCATTAAGGATTCCTGTTGAAAAGGGACGCTGGGCAAGGCTTCAGATGAAGAATGCTCATGATCGAATGCGCAGATTATCGGGGATTTTACGCGGCGCCAGCCAATGCGAGGGTAGCCTGGGCATATTTTTGGCGTGGGATCAGCAATGTAGCCGGGCCGTTGGCCAGTTGCTCGGCCAGTGCCAGGGCGGCACTTTCCGCTACGCCATAGCACCCGGTGCGTTCAAAGGCGATGTCCGAATGATGGCTCAGTCGGGGTTGATAGCTCGCCAGTTGTTCACTGCTGAAATACATCATCTGTAACCCAAGCTGTTCGGCCAGTTCGTTCAGCGCCGGTTCGTCGCGCTTCAAGTCGATGCTGGCCAGGGCCTTGATCCGATGCAGTTCGATCTGGTGCGCCTGCAGTGCCTGGTCAAGCAGTGCCCGCAACGTGCTGACGGGGCAGCCACGCTGGCAGCCCAGGCCGACCACCAGGGTCGGCGCTGCGCTGAGGCCTGTCATGCGGGGTATTGACCATCGCTTTTGCGGCGGAACAACCAGGCACTGATCAGGCCCAGGGCCAGCCAGAACGCCATGTTGGTCAGCTGCGAAGCGATCTTGAACTGAGTTTCCAGTGCCTCTGGAGCGAGCATCGAGTGCACTTGCGGTTGCGGAGCGCCAATCACATGAGGCACCGCAAGGATCGCCACGCCAAGGACTTTCATCAGCCAGTGACGGCTGAACACGATCAGGGCGATACCGACAGCGGTGGAGGCGGCGGTGCCGATCCACCAGAGTTGGCGTTGCGCCAGATCGGCAGCCGCGGTGCCCGGCAACTCAGGTGGCAGGCCAAGCGTCGGCGCCAGCACAAATGTCGCGTAGCCAGCCAAGCCCCAGAGCAGGCCCTGGGAGGTTTTGGTCGGCGCGCGCAGGGTGTAGAGACCAGCGAGCATCAGGGCGAAACCAACCGCCACTACCAGGTTACCGCCAGTGGTCGACAGCACGCGCTGCCAGCCGTCTTCCGGTTCCCAGGCTTCGGCATCGTGGGTATGTGCGGCTACACCAGCGGCGTGTTCATGAACTTCAACCGCTGCTGGTCCTGATTGTTCGTAGGTTTCGGCCTGCAAAATCAGCGGTGAAACCCACAAGCTTTGCAGCAGGGTCAGCAGCAGGGCGGCCAGCAACCCGGTGAAACCTGCGGTTTGCGCAATACGCTTGATCATGTCGACAGGTCTCAATGGCACGGGAACGCGGAACTGTGGCGCGTATCGTGTGCGGCGTTGTGCACTGCTTCGATGTGCGAGAAACCGGCGAAATACACCAGGCTGGCGCCGAGGATTGACGCAAAAATCGCCGCGGTCAGGCGTTGGGACAGGGTAGTGGTGCTGCTGGCGGCATTGCTGTGGCCGGTGCTGCTGATAATCGACATGGCGCTTCCCTCTGTTCGGTCAGCGGGGAATAAGAGCGCAAGCAGAACTCCGCACGACCGAGCGCGCAGAAGTCCGAACAGCGCCCGCCCACCGCGGGTTTGTTGATTGAAGTGATGGTGATGGTCACTTTGTGTTGCGGGCCGGTCTCCGGGCTCACGAGGGGCGCAGGCGTTAGCCTGAACCTTCCAGCGTCACCTTCCCATGCCGCATTGGCACAGTGGATCTGACGCTTCACTCGCTTACCGTTGCGGGGGCAGCACCGGACTGACATGGCCTGAAGTAAAGCACATGATTCACCGGTTTCCCGTTTCACCCTGTGAAGGGCACCCGTAACAAGATGCGTAGGAGAGCATGGGCGGGGGGCGGGCGTCAATTGGCAAGGGTTCTCACTTGAACATCGAGTTGTTCCCTTCGAGCAAGCCCGCTCCCACATTTGACCGAGTTCCTTCAGGGCAGACCCTCAAGTGTGGGAGCGGGCTTGCTCGCGAAGGGCGCACCGCAGGAATCATGTGAACATTGACCCGCCCCGATACCATGCGTAGCCTTGCGCTTTCGAGGTTCTTCGGCGTTTGTCGAAGCTAAGAAGGGAACGCGGTCAATGCCGCGGCTGCCCCCGCAACTGTGAACGGTTCAGTTTCTGCCATGCCACTGCATGCGCCAGCCATGGCGCGCGCGGGAAGGCGCAGCAACCGCCAGTCCAACGACTGGCCAGCCGTCAGCCAGGAGACCTGCCTCGATACAGATTCTCACTACAACCGGGCGGGGTGATCCGGTGGCGAACGCTTCCTGCGCGCGTGTGCGTTGCCGGTTCTCGTCCCGTATGCCCGCCACCTTGCCAAAGGGCATCCGATGAAAACACTGGCCAAACTCCCCGTCACCATCGTCACCGGCTTCCTCGGCTCGGGCAAAACCACCTTGCTGCGGCACATGCTCGACAACGCCCAAGGCCGCCGCATCGCGGTGATCGTCAACGAGTTCGGCGAGCTGGGCATTGACGGCGAAATCCTCAAGCAGTGCTCTATCGGTTGCACCGAAGAAGAGGCCAACGGCCGTGTCTACGAACTGGCCAACGGCTGCCTGTGCTGCACCGTACAGGAAGAGTTCTTCCCGGTGATGCGCGAACTGGTGGCCCGTCGTGGCGACCTAGACCACATCCTGATCGAAACGTCCGGCCTGGCCCTGCCAAAACCTTTGGTCCAGGCCTTCCAGTGGCCGGAAATTCGCAGTGCCTGCACCGTAGACGCGGTGATCACCGTGGTCGATAGCCCGGCCGTCGCGGCTGGCACGTTCGCCGCGTTCCCGGATCAAGTCGACGCCATGCGCAAACTCGACCCGAACCTGGATCACGAATCGCCTTTGCACGAGCTGTTCGCCGACCAGTTGGCCAGCGCCGACCTGGTGATCCTCAACAAGGCCGACCTGATCAGCCCTGAAGACCTGGCACGCGTACGCCTGGAAGTCGCCGAGGAACTGCCGCCAGCGGTGAAAGTCATCGAAGCCAGTAGCGGGCGCCTGCCGCTGGACGTGTTGATCGGCCTCGGTGCCGGGTCCGAAGAACACATCGACAGCCGTCACAGCCATCACGATCACCACCATGAAGGCGAAGACGATCACGACCACGATGCCTTCGATTCAATCTCCATCGAACTGCCGGCATCTGACGAAAGCCTGCTGATGGATGCACTGACCCAACTGGTGGTGCAGCACGGCATCCTGCGCGTCAAAGGTTTCGCCGCGGTCCCGAACAAACCGATGCGCCTGCTGATCCAGGGCGTGGGCACCCGATTCGACAAGCATTTCGACCGCCAGTGGAGCGCTGAAGAAGCACGCACCACCCGTCTGGTGTTGATTGGCCAGGCGCTGGACGCCACAACGCTCGAAGCGCAATTGCGCGCCGCGCTCAGCGTGTAACCCATGCACCTGCTCAGGACCCAGCCCGGCGGATTCGTGTCGGATGACAACATTGCCGACCTAGGGCAAACCCCCGCCGAGCTGGTTATCCTGTGCAGCGGCGACTCCAGCCTGGCGTTGCTTGCCGAAGCGGCGCAGCAGTTGCCCGAAGACTACCCAAGCGTGCGCCTGGCCAACCCGATGCAGGTGCAGAACCATGCATCAGTTGATCTGTATGTCGACGAAGTCCTGCGCCATGCCAAGGTCATCCTGATTTCGCTGCACGGCGGCATTGCCTATTGGCGCTATGGCGTCGAGCGGCTGGTGGAGTTGTCGCAGCGGGGTGTACAGCTGATCCTGGTGCCGGGCGATGATCGACCGGACCCGGAGCTCAGTGATCTGAGCACCGTGGGCGCTGGGGATCGCGACCGGCTTTGGCAATTCCTGCGTCAGGGTGGCATGGGCAATGCCCTCGACTTTTTCCGTTGCCTGGCCAATCGTTGGCTCGATCGCGACTACGCCTGGGCCGAGCCGCACACCTTGCCGCGTACGGCGATTTACCACCCACAAAAAAGCCCTGCGGCGCTGAGCGACTGGCGGGCCCAGTGGCAGAGCGGTCAGCCAGTGGCGGCGGTGCTGTTCTATCGCTCGCATTTGCAAGCGGCGAATACCGCTTTCATTGATGTTTTCTGTCAGCGCTTGCAGGCGGCGGGGCTTAACCCGTTGCCAATTGCGCTGGCCAGCCTGAAAGAGCCTGGCTGCCTTGCCGTGGTCGAGGACTGGCTGGATGAAGTCGAGGCGGGGGTGATTCTCAACACCACCGGTTTCGCCCAATCCAGTCCGGAGGCACCGCACTTGCGGCCATTTCGCCGCAATATCCCGGTGATCCAGGCCATTTGCGCCCAAGACAATGAACCGGGTTGGCGAGCCAGCGAACAAGGCCTCGGCCCCCGCGATCTGGCGATGCACATTGCGCTGCCGGAACTGGACGGGCGCATCATCAGTCGGCCGATCAGCTTCAAGGACCTGGCCTGGCGCAGCGAGCGCAGTCAGTCGGACGTGGTCTGCTATCGCGCTCAGCCAGAACGCATGGACTTTGTCGCGCAACTGGCGCGGCGCTGGATCGATCTGGCGCGGTTGCCCAATGGCGAAAAACGCATAGCGCTGATTCTGGCAAATTACCCGACCCGTGATGGTCGTATAGGCAACGGCGTCGGGCTCGATACACCGGCTGCGGCTTTGAATATCCTGCGTGCGCTGCATAAAGAAGGCTATCCGCTGCCAGCCGATCTGCCTGCCAGCGGCACCGCGTTGATCCAGCAATTGTTGGGCGGTGTCAGCAACGACCTCGAAACCCTCGATCAACGCCCGTGCCAGCAAAGCCTGGCCATGGACGATTACCTGCTGATGTTCAACGCGTTGCCGCAAGTCAATCGCCAGGCCGTGCTGGAGCGCTGGGGCGAGCCCGACAGTGATCCGATGTGTCGTGGCGGGCGGATGATGATCGCCGGGTTGCGCTTTGGCCTGACCTTCGTTGGCATCCAACCGGCGCGGGGTTACCAGGTCGATCCAAGTGCGGTGTATCACGACCCGGACCTGGTGCCGCCCCATGGCTACCTGGCGTTCTATTTCTGGTTGCGCAATACCTACGGCGCTCACGGCGTAATCCACGTGGGCAAGCACGGCAACCTGGAATGGTTGCCGGGCAAGGGCGTAGGGTTGTCGGAGCACTGCTGGCCGGATGCGCTGCTCGGGCCGTTGCCGAACATCTATCCGTTCATCGTCAACGACCCGGGTGAAGGCGCCCAGGCCAAGCGCCGCACGCAAGCGGTGATCATCGACCACCTGATGCCGCCACTGACCCGCGCCGAGACCTACGGCCCGCTGCGTAATCTCGAGTTGCTGGCCGACGAATACTACGAAGCGCAATTGCTCGATCCACGGCGAGCGCGGGAACTGCAGCGCGACATCCTGCAATTGGTCCGGGACACCCACATCGACCGCGAACTGCAACTGGACGATCAGCTCGATAGCGATGCCGATGCGGCGATCTGGCTGCCGCGCCTGGACACTTACCTGTGCGACTTGAAAGAGTCGCAGATCCGCGATGGCTTGCATGTTTTTGGCGAGTCGCCGGCCGGAAGGCTGCGCATCGATACGTTGCTGGCGCTGCTGCGCATTCCCCGGGGCGATGGCCGTGGCGCGCAATCGAGTGTGCTGCGGGCCTTGGCCAAGGCGTTCGCGCTGGGCTTCGACCCACTGGATTGCGCGCTGGCCGAGCCGTGGAGCGGACCGCGTCCCGGCGAATTATTGTCGGTCAGCGGTGAACCCTGGCGCACCACGGGCGATACCCGCGAACGCCTCGAACTGTTCGCCGCACAGCTTATTTCACAGGTGTTGAATGCCCCCTGTGAGAACCTCCCAAAGGAGGCTTGCTGGACTGAAGTGAACGCTATCCTCGAGCATTTGCGCGAAGTGGTAGCACCCAGGCTGGATGCCTGTGGCCCCGCAGAAATGCGTGGCCTGCTCGACGCCCTCGGCGGCCGGTTCGTCCCGGCAGGCCCCAGTGGCGCGCCGAGTCGCGGTCGCCTGGACGTGCTGCCCACCGGGCGCAACTTCTATTCGGTGGACGTACGCAACCTGCCCACCACCACCGCGTGGCGCATCGGTTTCCAGTCCGCCAACCTGATTCTCGAACGTCACCTGCAAGACCATGGTGATCATTTGCGTCAGCTCGGCCTGTCGGTCTGGGGCACTGCGACCATGCGCACCGGCGGCGACGATATCGCCCAGGCCATGGCGTTGATGGGCGTGCGACCGGTTTGGGCCACCGGCAGTCAACGGGTGGACGACTTTGAAATTCTGCCGCTGAGCCTGCTTGATCGTCCGCGGGTGGACGTGACCTTGCGTGTATCGGGTTTCTTCCGCGATGCCTTCGCCAACCTGATCCGCCTGTTCGATGCGGCCGTGCAAGCGGTCGCCGCGCTCGATGAGCCGGATGACTTGAATCCGCTGGCAGCCAAGGTGCGCGCCGAGCGTGAAGCGCTGTTGCAATCGGGACTGGATGAAGACGCGGCACGGCGGCAGGCCGGCTGGCGCATTTTCGGTGCCAAGCCTGGTGCGTATGGCGCAGGCGTGCAGGGCGCCATCGATGGTCGCCTGTGGCAAAGCCGCGAGGACCTGGCCGAGGTTTACCTGAATTGGGGTGGCTACGCGTACGGCGGGTCTGATGAAGGTACGGTGGCCCGTGAGCAGTTTTCCCAGCGCCTGAGCCAGGTACAGGCGGTGCTGCAAAACCAGGATAACCGTGAGCACGACCTGCTCGATTCCAATGATTACTACCAATTCCAGGGTGGCATGCTGGCTGCCGTGGAAAGCCTGAGTGGCGAGGCGGCGGCCAGTTATCACGGCGATCACAGCCAGCCGGACCTGCCGAAGATCCGCACCCTGAAGGAAGAACTGAACCGGGTGATCCGCTCCCGGGCGGCCAATCCAAAGTGGATCGACGGGGTCAAGCGGCACGGCTACAAAGGCGCATTCGAAATGGCCGCGACGGTGGACAATCTGTTCGCCTTCGACGCCACCACGCGGTTGATCGACGATCACCAGTACGCGTTGCTGGCCGATGCCTATCTACTTGACCCGGGCACTCGGGATTTCGTACGCGAGCATAACCCCCATGCCTTGCGCGACATGACCGAGCGTTTGCTCGAAGCGCAACAGCGGGGGATGTGGAAAGAACCGGGTTCGTATCGCGAGGCCTTGGAAAATTTGCTGCTGGATATAGAAGAAGACAGCTAGTGCAATACCCCTGTGGGAGCGAGCCTGCTCGCGAAGAGGCCAGCACAATCAACATTATCGTTGACTGACAAACCGCTTTCGCGAGCAGGCTCGCTCCCACAGGGGAACGTGTATTGACCCCGACCATGACTGAGTACTGATAATGACCGACACCCCCCATTTCCCGCTTTCCGCCGTGGTCGGCGCCGACGATTTGAAACTCGCGCTGTATCTGACCGCCATCGACCCGAAAATCGGTGGTGTGCTGATCGAAGGCCCGCGTGGCATGGCCAAGTCGACCCTGGCCCGTGGTCTTGCGGACCTGCTGGCCAGCGGTCAATTCGTCACCTTGCCCCTGGGGGCAACTGAAGAGCGCCTGGTCGGCACCCTCGACCTCGACGCGGCCCTGAGTGAAGGTCGGGCGCAATTTTCCCCCGGCGTGCTGGCCAAGGCTGACGGCGGCGTGCTCTATGTCGATGAAGTGAATCTGCTGCCGGATCACCTCGTCGATCTGCTGCTCGATGTGGCGGCCAGCGGCACCAATCTGGTTGAACGTGATGGTATTTCCCATCGGCATTCGGCGAAGTTCGTGCTAATCGGCACCATGAACCCGGAAGAGGGCGAGTTGCGCCCGCAACTGCTCGATCGTTTTGGCTTGAACGTCGCCCTCAGTGGCCACACCGCACCGACCGAACGCGGACAAATCATTCGTCGACGCCTCGATTTCGACAGTGATCCACAACAGTTCTGCGCCGAATGGGAGAGCCAGCAGCAGTCGTTGCGTGAGCGTTGCCAAACAGCGCGCAGTGCATTGGCGAACATTCCCCTTGACGACGAAGCGTTGGCGCAGATCACCGAGCGTTGCTTTGCCGCCGGTGTCGATGGCTTGCGCGCCGACCTGGTCTGGTTGCGCGCGGCGCGTGCCCATGCTGCCTGGCGCGGTGCAACAGCCATTGGCGAAGAGGATATCGACGCGGTCGCCGAATTTGCCTTGCGCCATCGTCGTCGCGAGCACACGCCATCGGCACCACAATCCAACAATTCCCCATCCAGCCAACAGCCCAACCCGAGCGAAGGCCAGGGCCAATGGGGCGAGATGCCCGCTCAAGTGTTGCCGGTCGGCGCGCGGCGAGAGGTGCCGAGCTGGCCAAAAAAGCCCTAGGCATTCGCCCTCGATCGGACGTGGGGGCGAATGCCAGACCTCGTGCAGGACGCCTCGATCACGGTAAACAGGGTAAACGTCACGCGTCCCATGGCGGCTCGATCAATTGGCCAGGCACGTTACTCAACGGAAGGCCACGCCAGCGCCAGGATGTCTTGTTCCAGCAGCGCACGCGCGCGGCACATGAGCTGTGGCTGGTGATTGTCGACGCGTCGGCTTCGACCCGCCGCCACCAGGCATTGAGTGATGCCAAGGGCCTGTTGGCGCAATTGTTCGACGATGCCTACCGCCAGCGCGCGCGCCTGGCATTACTGACGGCCAGCGGTGCAGCGCCGAAGTGGCAGGTGCAGGGACTGAAGGCATCCAGCGGTTTGCGCCATTGGCTCGACGGACTTGGTGCGGGCGGCGGTACGCCGTTGCTGGCGGCGCTGGGTGATGCGGCACTGTGGCTTGCCGCGCGGCAAAAGCGCTTGCCGGCCGAACACCAGCGCTTGCTGGTGATAACCGATGGCCGTTTGAAAGAGTGGCCGTCGTTGCCCGCACTCGAGTGTCCGGGGCTGGTGATCGACATCGAACGCGGGCCGATTCGCCTTGGGCGCAGCAAGGTGTTGGCGGCGCAGTTGCAAACCGGGTATCGGCATATCGACGAGCTTGTTCTGGGGTAAGTGCTGTGTCGCCCTTATGGGCCTCATCGCGGGCAAGCCCGCTCCCAAAGGTGAATCTGTGCCTCACCGGGATCATGTGGGAGCGAGCCTGCTCGCGAAGGCGGCTGTACATTCAAAGATGAAATCGCCAGGTACGCGTTATTCAAGCGTCAGGGCGGTACGGGGCGCTGGAATCGGATTGCGCATCAGTGTCCCGACCACCAGTGCGCCCAGCAACCCCGCCAGGCCCGCGACCCAAAGCAACAAACTGAACCCACCCACGAACGCCTGTCGCGCCAGCGGCTCGACCAGCGGCCGCGCAACTTCCGGCAACAGACTCAGGGCCGCCGGCATGTCACCGGCCACCACCCGCGAGGCGACACCCTGGCTGTGTTCGAGCCATTGCCCGCCCTGTGCCGCCAGATGGTCGTGCAGCAGCCGTTCGCTGTGTCCCGACAGCAATGCGCCATACACACCGATCGCCAGCATCACCGCGCTGAAGCGCATGGTCGTACTCATGCCCGAGGCCATGCCGGTACGCTCCCGAGGCACACAGGCCATGATGTTTTTTTGCGTATCGCCGTTGAGCAGCCCGGCGCCGGCACCCGTGACTGCAATCGCCAGGGCGAAGGGCAGGTATCCGCCGCTGTTGACCGCCCAGGCGCTGAGCAAATTACCGCTGCCCACCAGGGTGAGTCCGATGGCCATCATGTTCGCCGGCGTCACGCGTCCCGCCAGGCGTGCACCGATGCGCGGGAAAATCAGCATGGTCACGGCAAACGGCAGCATGCCCAACCCTGCGCTGCTGGCGCTAAAACCCAGGCCGTTCTGCAAGTAGAACGGCAGCATCGTCATCATCACCTGGGCGCACGCAGCATAGGAAAACATGCCGAGCAACGCGCCGATGAAACGCGGATGACGGAACAGTTGCAGGTCGATCATCGGCCGCTGTTGCACACGCTCGATCACCACGAACAAGCCGAGCAACAGGGCGCCACCCACCAGGCGGGCGTAAGTGACGGGGTTGTTCCAGCCGATGCGATTGGCTTCGATCAGGCCCCAGATCAGGCACAGCAAACTGGCGCTGAAGGCCAGGCTGCCCCACGGATCGAGACGCGCGGCCTGGGCGTCGCGAGACTCCGGCACCGCGCGCCAGACCATGAGCATCAGGAACAGGCTGATCGGCAGGTTGAGGTAGAAAATCCAGCGCCAACCCACGTACTCGGTGATCAACCCGCCCAGGGTCGGCGCAGCCGTCATGGCCACGCCCATGCAACCGCCCCAGAACGCCCAGGCCTTGGCGCGTTCGGCTTCATCGTGGAAGGTATGGCCGATGGAAGCGAGTGCCGAGGTCAACAGCAGCGCCGCGCCGACGCCCTTGATCGCGCGCGCGATGTCGAGAAACAGCGCGTTCGGTGCGGCGCCGCAGCCGATCGAGGCCAGAATGAAGATGCCCAGCCCCCACATCAGGGTTTTTTGCCGGCCAAAACGGTCTGCCAAGCTGCCCGCGGGCAACAGCAACGCGGCGAAGGCCAGCATGTAGGCACTGACCACCCACTCAATGTCAGCGAAATTCGCCCCCAGATCCCGAGCGATGCTGGGCAAGGTAACGGCCACGATGTTGGTGTCCAGCACGATCAACGAGCACACTGCCGACGCGGTTAACAAGGTCAGGCGTGGGCTCACCTGGGGTTTGACGGACATGGCAGGGGTTCTCTACTGTGAAGTTCCGTGCAGCTTATCGCCGGCTGGCGACGCCTTTGTTAGGCGCGTAGCGTCACTTCATTACCTTTGAGCTAACGCACCGATGGATATTCGCCACTTTCGCTACTTCCTGGCTGTCGCCCGGCATCGCAACTTCACCCGCGCCGCCGAGCAGTTGGGTATCGCGCCACCCACCTTGACCCGGCAAATCCAGGACATGGAAGCGGAGCTGGGCGCACGCCTGTTTCTGCGCCAGGTGCGGGACGTCAGCCTGACCGAGGCCGGTGCGGCGCTGGTGATCGAAGCTGAGGCCACAGTGCGCCAGTTCGAATCGGCGCAGCGCAACGCACAGCGTGCCGGGCGTGGTGATATCGGTCACATCGAACTGGGTTATGTCGCGTCGGCGGTGTATTCGGGGTTGCTGCAAAAGCAAGTGCAGGGTTTTGCCGGCCAATACCCGGATGTCAGCCTCAATGTGCGGGAAAGTCCAATGGCGAGCCTGCCGAACATGATCCTTGAGGGACGTTTCGATCTGGGCTACATCCGTTGCCCGTTGACGTTGCCCGAGGGTGTCGAGAGTGTGCGCCTGAGTGATGAGGGCTTTGTTTTGGCACTGTCGGTGGACTCATGGCTCAATCGCTTGCCGGTCATCAACTCGGCGCATTTGCACAACGAAAACTTCATTCTTCCCGAGCAAGTCGTCGGTACGTTGCAAGTCGCCGCCCAGGGCGCGTTCGTGCCGAAACTGGGGGCGCAACCGGGTGGGTTGGTGGCAGTGATCGCCTTGGTTTCCCTGGGGCAGGGCGTGGCGGTGGTACCGGAGTCAGTGGTCGGCCACGTCAGTTTGCCGAATGTGGTCTATCGCCAGATCAACGACTGCAACGCATCGTCGTGGCTGGCGTTGATTCATCGGCGGTTCGAGAAATCCCCGGCGGTTGTGCGTTACATCGAACGTGTGAAGAACCGTTGAAAGCATCACGAGCCAGCTTGTTCCTACAGTCAGCGGCGGCAATTCACAGACCTGCTACAGATCTTGAAATAATTTCGGGCTGTAGGAATTGCCCATGTCGACTGTACGATTCAAGTCCTTTTTCCTTTTCAGGACTTGCATGAACGCCCTTACGGAGCCCCCCAGTTATCCTTTCCCCTCGCGCCAACGCGCGGTCTTGCTGCACGTGAAACATCCGGTCTTCTGGCACCCCGATCTCCCTGTCATTGCATTTACCCGGCCTCTGCGCCGCGCCTTGCCGTGCCTGGCATTCTGAATTCACTGAATAGATCGAGACATTTACATGGAATGGTTAGCTGACCCCACCGCGTGGCTGGGCTTGTTGACGTTGATTGTGCTGGAGCTGGTACTGGGTATCGACAACCTGGTGTTCATTGCGATTTTGGCGGACAAATTGCCGCCGGAACAGCGCGATCGCGCGCGTATCATCGGCCTGTCCCTGGCGTTGTTGATGCGCCTGGGCCTGCTGGCGAGTATTTCCTGGTTGGTGACCCTGACCCAGCCGCTGTTCGAGGTGTTCGACAAAAGCTTTTCGGGTCGAGACCTGATCATGCTGTTTGGTGGTGTGTTCCTGTTGTTCAAGGCGACCATGGAGCTGCACGAACGGCTCGAAGGCCATGTCGGCGAGCGCACTTCCAATACGGCTTACGCGTTGTTCTGGCCCATCGTGGCGCAGATCGTGGTGCTTGACGCGGTGTTCTCCCTTGACGCAGTGATTACCGCGGTGGGCATGGTCGATGAATTGTCGGTGATGATGATCGCCGTGATCATTTCCATCGGCCTGATGATCGTCGCCAGCAAGCCGTTGACTCGCTTCGTCAACGCGCACCCTACGGTGATCATGCTGTGCCTGGGCTTTTTGATGATGATCGGTTTTGCCTTGACCGCCGAAGGCCTGGGCTTCCACATTCCCAAGGGCTATCTGTACGCGGCCATCGGCTTCTCGATCCTGATCGAGGTGTTCAACCAGATCGCCCGGTCGCGACGCAAACGCTCGATGCAGGGCCTGCGACCGATGCGTGAACGCACTGCGCACGCGGTAATGCGCATGCTCGGCGGGCGCAAATTGGCGGTGGAAGAAGTCGGTGAAGAAATCGCCGACATGCTCGACGACGGCGAAGGGCAGAGCGAAGAACTGTTCGACCGTCGTGAGCGGGTGATGATCAGCGGGGTATTGCAACTGGCCGAGCGGCCTATCCGCGGCTTGATGACCGTGCGTGCCGACGTCGATTACATCGACCTGTCCGACGACCCGCAGACCATTCGCACGCGTTTGATGCATTCGTCCTACTCGCGCCTGCCGCTGATTCGCGACGGCGCGGTGGATGAACCGCTGGGCTTCGTGCACAAGAAGGAACTGTTGAAGGATTTCCTGGCCGGCAACCAGCCTGATCTTGCCCACCTGGCGCGCCAGGCCGTCAACCTGCTGGACAGCTACTCGATCCTCAATGCCCTGGAGCAAATGCGCAAGGCCTCGACCCACATCGCGTTTGTGGTCAACGAATTCGGTGACTTCGTCGGCGTGCTGACCATGACCGACATCCTCGAGTCGATTGCCGGTGAGCTGCCCGACGCCAGCGAAATCGAAGGCCCGGACGTGATCGAGGAGAAGGACGGATTCGTGGTCAGTGGCGCGTTGAACCTGGCGCGTGTGCGTCAACGCACCGGATTCGCGGCACAACCGACCGAAGACTATCAAACCCTGGCCGGTCTGGTGGTGAGCCTGCTGGATCGACTGCCGATGATCGGTGACAGCCACGACTGGGACGGCTGGCGATTGACCGTCATGTCGGTAGAAGAGCGGCGGGTAACGCGGGTGTTCCTGGCGCGCACGTGTAATTGATTTTACCGCCAGCCTGAGGGCGCCTCGCGAGCAGGGAATCGCATCCCGACAGGGAGCGGACCTGCTCGCGAAGCGGCGTGCAGGGATTTTCTGATTTAGAACACTTTTCAATCTCCCCCTACTATTTCCTTCACGACCTGTGGCACACTTTCTGCCGCTTATTCCGCTATTGCAAACAGTATTCCGGTATAGCGGAATTAATTGGCCTTCGAGGTCTCGCAGAAGATCTCTGATCCTTCGGTTTTCAGTTCAGGAGAAACACCCATGAGCATTACTCGTTACGGCACCGGCAGCACCGCGGCGGGTGGCCAGCCGCGTCCTTTTGCCCGCGCCGTTGAAGCCGATGGCTGGCTGCACGTCTCCGGGCAGGTGCCGGCGGTGGAGGGCGAGATCATTGTTGGCGGCATCGTCGAGCAGACGCACCAGACCATGAAGAACCTGGTCGCGATTCTCCAAGAGGCAGGTTATGGCCTGGAAGATGTGGTGCGTGTCGGCGTATGGCTGGAAGATCCGCGGGATTTCACCAGTTTCAACAAGGTCTTCTCCGAGTACTTCAAGCCTGAACACGCACCGGCCCGGGCCTGTGTGCAGGCGAACATGATGGTCGACTGCAAGGTCGAGATCGACTGCATCGCGTACAAGAAAAAGGCCTGAACTTGACACTGATCGTTCCCAGAGTGGGAACGATCAAAACCCCCCCGGCGAATTTGATTGGGAACCACTGACATGAGCGAAGACACCATCAAGCGCCGGGCACGCGGTCTGGACCGGGCGTTCGATATCCTCGATTTCCTCAAGGAGATCGGCCAGCCCCTGCGCCCGAACGACATCGCCAACGGCATCGGCAGTCCGAAATCCACGGTCTATGAGCTGGTGGCCTCGTTGCTGGAACGGCGCATCCTGGAACCGGTGGGCAAGGACGGTCACGTCTATCTCGGCCGCCAGCTGTACTTCCTTGGCCAAGCGCACCTGCGCCATTTTGACCTGACCCGCGAAGCCGATCGTGCCCTGCAGGACATCGTCAGCCAGACTCACGAAACGGCGCAGATGTGCTTGCTCAACGGGCGCAAATACACCGTGGCGTTGATGAAGGAGGGCCAGCGGCATTTTCGCATTTCCTCGGACATCGGCGAAAACGCGCCCATTCCCTGGACAGCGTCCGGACGCCTGTTGCTGGCGCACCTGAGTGACGAGGAAATCGTCGACCTGATCGACCACGACGACTTCATCCTGCCCAACGGCGAACGATTGCCGCTGGAACAGTTTCTCAAGGAAATCCGCCAAGCTGGCATCGACGGCTTTTTCTCCTTCGACAGCGTGGCCGACACCTTTACCCATTGCTTCGCCGCCCCGGTCAAAGGCCCTGATGGCGTGGCCATTGCCACCCTGTGCATCGTCGCTCCGCGGGCCGATGCCAAGACCCATTACAGCGATTACCGCCGGGTGCTGATCGATAGCGCCAACAACCTGGCCCGTCGCATCAACGATTAACAGCGGCTGCCCGCGGCCGCGACTGTGAGGAGTTCGACCATGTCTTCTGCCAAGAATATTGCCGCCGTTGAAAAGGGCTTTGCCCACACTGGCGCCCACCTGGTGCGTGACGTCAGCCTGCCCGCGCTGGTGCTGCATCGCGATGCGCTTGAACACAACATCCGCTGGATGCAGGCCTTTGTCAGCGACAGCGGCGCCGAGCTTGCGCCCCACGGCAAGACCAGCATGACCCCGGCGCTGTTCCGCCGGCAACTGGACGCCGGTGCCTGGGGCATTACCCTGGCGAGCGCCACGCAAACCCGCGCGGCCTATGCCCACGGCGTGCGCCGGGTGTTGATGGCCAACCAGTTGGTCGGCACCCCGAACATGGCGTTGATAGCCGATCTTCTGGCTGATCCGGGCTTCGACTTCTATTGCATGGTCGATCACCCGGACAACGTCGCCGACCTCGGCGCCTATTTCGCTTCACGGGGTGTGCGCCTGAACGTGATGATCGAGTACGGCGTGGTCGGCGGTCGTTGCGGTTGCCGCAGCGAACAGCAAGTGCTGGACCTGGCCAAGGCCATCGCCGCACAACCGGCCTTGGCGCTGACCGGGATCGAAGGGTACGAAGGGGTGATCCACGGAGATCACGCGGTGAGTGGCATCCGTGCGTTCGCCGGCTCCCTGGTGCGTCTGGCCGTGCAGTTGCAGGACAGCGGCGCCTTCGCGATTGCCAAGCCGATCATCACCGCTTCAGGTTCGGCCTGGTATGACTTGATCGCCGAAGAGTTCGAGGCGCAGAACGCTGGCGGGCGTTTCCTCAGCGTCTTGCGCCCCGGCAGCTATGTGGCGCACGACCATGGTATCTACAAGGAAGCGCAATGCTGCGTGCTCGACCGTCGCAGTGATCTGCATGAGGGCTTGCGTGCGGCGCTGGAGGTCTGGGCACATGTGCAGTCGTTGCCGGAGCCAGGCTTTGCAGTGATTGCCCTGGGCAAGCGTGACGTGGCTTATGACGCTGGCCTGCCGGTGCCGTTGCTGCGCTACCGGGCCGGTGTCATTCCGGCCAAGGGCGATGATGTGAGCGCTTGCAAGGTGACCGCCGTGATGGACCAGCACGCCTTCATGACCGTGCCGCCGGGGGTTGATTTGCGGGTGGGCGACATCATTTCGTTCGGCACTTCGCACCCGTGCCTGACGTTCGACAAGTGGCGCGTGGGTTGCCTGGTGGATGAGCAATTGAACGTTATCGAGACCATGGAAACCTGTTTCTAACCGGTTTGAGACCGCGGCGTGGCCTTCGCGAGCAGGCTCGCTCCCACAAGGGGAATGCATTCCAATGTGGGAGCGAGCCTGCTCGCGAAGGGGCCCTGACAGACAGCATCGCAATACCGGAGACCCCACACCCATGAACACCTTCAACACCCTGGGCCCCCACACCCCGCGCATCGCCCTGATCGGCGAATGCATGATCGAATTGCAACACCGCGCCGATGGCAGCCTGCAACAAAGCTTCGGCGGCGATACCTTGAACACGGCGGTCTACCTGTCCCGCGAACTGGGCACGGCGGGTTCGGTGGATTACGTCACGGCCCTGGGCGATGACAGTTTCAGCGATGCCATGTGCCAGAGCTGGGCTGCCGAAAACATTGGCCTGAGCAAGGTCCAGCGCTTGCCCGGTCGCTTACCGGGGCTGTATTGCATCCAGACTGACGCCGCCGGCGAGCGACGTTTTCTCTATTGGCGCAATGAAGCAGCGGTGCGCGATTGCTTCACCACCCCGGCCGCCGCGCCGATCCTGGCTGCGCTGCCGGATTACGACGTGTTGTACTTTAGCGGCATCACCCTCGCGGTATTGGGCGAGGGGCGGGAAAAATTGCTGGAAATCTTGATCGAGGCCCGCCAGCGCAATGCGCGGATCGTCTTCGACAACAACTACCGACTGCGTTTGTGGGCCTCGGTGGAGGAAGCGCGAGTGGCGTACCGCAAGGTGTTGCCCTATGTCGACCTGGCTCTGCTGACCGTCGATGACGAACAGGCGCTGTTCCATTTCGCCGATTGCCAGGCGGTGTTTGCAGCATACGAGCAGATCGGCACGCCTGAAGTGGTGCTCAAGCGCGGCGCCGAAGCCTGCCTGATTCGTTGTGGCGGCGAGTCATTCGAAGTGCCGGCGCAGAAAGTCGAGCGGGTGGTGGATACCACGGCGGCCGGGGATTCGTTCAGTGCGGCGTACCTGGCTGCGCGCCTCAAGGGCGCGAGCCCGGTCGAGGCGGCTGAGGCGGGGCATCGGTTGGCGGGTCGGGTGATTCAGGCGCCAGGGGCACTCATCCCCTTGGTTTGAACAAGAACTCTGTGTAGGAGCTGCCGCAGGCTGCGATCTTTTGATTTTGCTTTTAAAAACAAGATCAAAAGATCGCAGCCTGCGGCAGCTCCTACAGGTGGAGATCAATCCCGGTAAAACACCTGCACCAGGTGATACCCGAACTTGCTCTTGATCGGCCCATGCACCACCCGCAGCGGTTTCTTGAAGATCACCGCATCGATTGCACCGACCATCTGGCCCGGACGCACTTCACCCAGGTCGCCGCCGCGTTTGCCGGACGGGCAGGTGGAGTACTTCTTGGCCAGCACATCGAAGGCTTCGCCCTTGGCGATACGTTGCTTGAGTTGCTCGGCTTCTTCCGAGGTTTTCACCAGGATATGGCGGGCTTGAGCTTTCATGGGGCAGATACCTTGTTGCGGTCGTGACAGCCAGGGGGCGCGATTATGCCCCAACTCACTGCGGTTGACCGATCATCGTGCGAATCTTGTTGGCCAGCAGATCGATGGAAAACGGCTTGGCCACCATGTCCATGCCTTCTTCGAGAAAGCCCTGGCGTTCGGCGGCGTTTTGCGCGTAACCGGTCATGAACAGCACTTTCAGTTGCGGGCGATGCTGGCGCGCGATTTCCGCCAGTTGTCGCCCATTCATCCCGGGCAGCCCGACGTCGGTGACCAGCAGGTCGACGCGCAAGTCGGATTCGAGCAAGGGCAGGGCGGTCTTCGCGTCTTCGGCTTCATAGGCGTGATAACCCAACTCCTTGAGCAGATCGGTCACCAGCATGCGCACCGCCGGATCGTCTTCCACCAGCACCACCGTTTCGCCGGCAATCGCCGACGGTGCTTCGCTGATCACGGGCGACAGCACATCCTGTGGCTCGTTGCCTCGTAGTCGCGGCAAGTACAGGCGCACGCTGGTGCCCTGGCCCGGCAGGCTGGACAGGGTCACATGGCCGCCGGACTGCTGGGCGAAGCCATAGATCATCGACAACCCCAGCCCGGTGCCCTGGCCGATGGGCTTGGTAGTGAAGAACGGGTCGAAGGCCTTGGCCAATACCTTGGGGGTCATGCCGGTGCCGTTGTCAGTGACGGCGATCATCAGGTAATCCCCGGCCTTGACCGGTTCCAGTGTGGTGATATCGCTGCCGTCGAGATAGACATTGGCGGTTTCGATGCACAACTGGCCACCCTCGGGCATGGCGTCGCGGGCGTTGATCACCAGGTTGAGCAGGGCGTTTTCCAGTTGACTGACGTCGGTGCTGACCGGCCAGGCACCTTCGGTCAGCAGCAGCTTGAGTTCGATGTGGTCGCCTTTGGTGCGGCTGAGCAAGTCTTCCAGGGAGTGGATCAGGTCGTTGGCGTTCAGCGTCTTGCGATCCAGCGACTGACGCCTGGAGAACGCCAGCAGTCGATGGGTGAGGGCGGCGGCGCGGTTGGCCGAGGAAACCGCGGCCTCGGAGAAACGGTTGATTTCGGCGGCGCGGCCGTCGGCAATGTAGCGCTGCATCAAGTCCAGGCTGCCGATGATGCCAGTGAGCATGTTGTTGAAGTCATGGGCAATGCCGCCGGTGAGCTGGCCGAGCGCTTCCATCTTCTGCGCATGCCGCAGGGCTTCTTCGGCGCGCTCGCGTTCGAACATCTCGCTGAGCAGTTTTTCATTGGCCTCGGCCAATTGCCGGGTGCGCGCGCTCACCCGTTCCTCGAGGGTTTCGTTGAGGTTGCGCAGGGCTTCTTCGGTCTGTTTACGCTCGGTTTCGTCGATGACGAAGATATAGAAACCATTCACCGCGCCATCCGGGCCGTGACGCGGCAGGTAATTCATGAGTGCCTGGCGGATGCTACCGTCGCGGTGCGCCGTGCCGATGCTGAAGCAACACGCCTTGCCGCTCAGGGCCTGGGCAATGTGCTCGGCGCGCAACGCGTAGGCCTCATCCCCCAGCACTTCGCGAATGGTTCGGCCATAGAGTTCCTGGGGCGTCAAGCCATACCAGTCCAGGTAGGCGGCGTTGTTCAGGCGAAAGCGTTCCTCGCGGTCGACGTAGCTGATCAGGATCGGCATGGCATTGATGATCAACTGCAGCTCGGTCTGACTCTGGCGCAAGGCGTGCTCGGTGTTTTTGCGATCGGTCAGGTCAAGGGCGGCGCCGAGGAAACGGATCGGCCGTCCATGGTGATCCTTGTAGCAGCGTCCGCGGGCAAACACCCAGCGCAACTGGCCATCGGGTTGCAGCAGGCGGTACTCCTCGGCGTACTCGGTGCCGTGAGTGATGCAGTGCTTGATGCTGCGGGCGATCAGGGTGCGGTCTTCGGGGTGGACGCCATGCAGGTATTCGCTGATCGGCAAC
This sequence comes from Pseudomonas sp. G5(2012), assembly GCF_000408945.1. NCBI lineage: Bacteria > Pseudomonadati > Pseudomonadota > Gammaproteobacteria > Pseudomonadales > Pseudomonadaceae > Pseudomonas > Pseudomonas sp. G5(2012). The sequence goes on along the minus strand of NZ_APIO01000004.1, from coordinate 15,590 downwards.
TGGCCAGACAGGGCCGGTTCGACGCCGTGCAATTGGGCGAAGTGGGCGTCGGCGATGAAGCGGTCCTCACTGATGTCCCAGTCCCAGGTGCCAACCGCGTCGGTGGCGGCGAGGGCCAGTTGCAGGCGTTCTTCGGTGTCTTGCTGGGCCTTGAGGCTCGCGGCGGAGCGTTGCTCCAGTTCGAGGGCGATGCGCCGGCGCTCGTTGGTTTCGATGGCGGTGACCAGGATTCCGGCAACCTGGGCATTTTCGTCGCGGATGGGGCTGTAGGTCAGGTCAAGCCAGAAGTCGGAATCTGTACCGTCGCGCTGCAGGGTGAAGCGCTGTTCGCTGTAGGTTCGCACCTGGCCTTGTAGGACCGCGCTGTAAATTGGGTCAGTAAAGTCCTTTAATTCGGGCCAGATCAGGTGGGTTGGCTGTCCGAAAGCGTGCGGATGCTTGCTGCCGGCCAGCAGCGCGAAGCCGTCGTTGTAGATCTGCGTCAGTTGCGGCCCCCAGAGCAACAGCATCGGCATTGGCGAATGAATCACGATGTCCACGGCGGTTCGCAGGCTCTGTGGCCAGGTGCCAGCAGCGCCCAGGGGGCTGTTCGCCCAGTCGAGTCTGGCAATCAAGGCTTGGGCATCGCTGCCGGTGGGTGATGCGTTCATCAAGATGTCCTGCACAAAAGTCGGTGTGGCGGCGTCAACTATCCTTGCAGGGCAGTAGACGCTGGATGACCTGCTTCAGGTCATTTTTTAACATTGAATGCTTCGTAGGTGCTTTTTGCCATGGAAATCGACGCGTTGTTAAGACGCTTGGCCAGCCAGGATGGCTCCGATCTTTACCTGTCCACGGGGGCGCCTGCGAGTGCGCGGTTCAACGGTGTGCTCACCGCCCTGGCCCACCAACCGATCAAGCCGGGAGCAATCGCGACGATTGCGGCGTCCATCATGGACGCCGAACAGCGCCTTGAGTTCGATCGGGAACTGGAAATGAACCTGGCGATCTCCCTGGCGGGGATTGGACGCTTTCGAGTGAACATTTTCAAACAGCGTAACGATGTGTCAATGGTCGTGCGCAACGTCAAGCTCGACATTCCACGCTTTGAAGACCTCAAGCTGCCGCAGGTGTTGCTTGAAACGGTGATGCTCAAGCAAGGGCTGATGCTATTCGTCGGCGCCACTGACTCGGGCAAGTCTACGTCGCTGGCAGCGTTGATCGACTACCGCAATCGCCACGCCAGCGGTCACATCGTCAGCATCGAAGACCCGATCGAGTACATCCACCGGCACCAGCGATCGATCATCAGCCAGCGCGAGGTCGGTGTCGACACCCGCAGTTTTCATGCCGCGTTGAAAAACACCCTGCGCCAGGCGCCGGACGTGGTGCTGATCGGCGAGATCCGTGACCGCGAAACCATGGAGCATGCCCTGGCGTTTGCCGATTCCGGGCATCTGGTGATCTCCACATTGCATGCCCATAACGCCAGTCAGGCGCTTGACCGCATTATCAATTTTTTTCCCGAAGAGCGTCGGGGGCAACTGCTCAACGACCTGGGTAACAACCTCAAGGCGTTTGTGTCGCAGCGCCTGGTACGTAGCGTTGATGGCCAGCGGCGTGCTGCGGTAGAGGTGATGCTGGGCACGCCAACCATTGGCGACCTGATCCGGCGTAACCAGTTTTCCGAACTGAAAGGGGTGATGGAGAAGTCGGCGGAGATGGGGATGCAGACGTTTGACGGGGCGTTGTTCGAGTTGGTCGCAGAAGGTGTGGTCGACGAGGATGAAGCGTTGAAGCATGCAGATTCGGCGAACAATTTACGCTTGCGACTGAAGTTGCATGCCACCACAGCGCCAGGTTCTGCGCCATCGTCAGGCGACTGGGACTTGATGGATTGACCCATACCCCTGTAGGAGCGAGCATGCTCGCGATGGTCGTTAACGATAACGCTGGAAGCCTGATACCCCGCGGCGCTCTCAGGTTCATCGCGAGCATGCTCGCTCCTACAGGGGGCGGTGTTCAGTCCTGGAGTTCGGGGCGATCGCGGAATTGCTCGAGCGCCTCGGGATTGGCCAGCGCATCGGTGTTTTTCACCTTCTGCCCATGCACCACATTACGCACCGCCAATTCGACGATTTTGCCGCTGATGGTGCGGGGAATGTCGGTCACCGCGACAATCTTCGCCGGCACATGACGTGGCGTGGTGTTGGCGCGAATGACCTGGCGGATCTGCTGCTGCAGCGCGTCATCCAGTTCCACGCCCTCGCGCAAGCGCACGAACAGCACCACCCGCACGTCGTCCTGCCATTGCTGACCGATGGCGACGCTGTCGAGCACCTGCGGGACTTTCTCCACTTGCCGATAGATTTCCGCCGTGCCGATGCGCACGCCACCGGGATTGAGCACCGCGTCGGAGCGCCCATGGATCATCATCGCGCCGTGGGGCAGTTGTTCGGCGTAGTCGCCCTGGGCCCAGACACCGGGAAATTGACTGAAGTAGGAGGCCTTGAGCTTTTCGCCATTTGGGTCGTTCCACAGGCCGATCGGCATCGCCGGGAAGTGCCGCGTACACACCAGTTCGCCCTTTTCGCCGATGACCGCCCGGCCCTCGTCGTTCCACACTTCCACGGCCATGCCCAGGCTCTTGCCCTGTATTTCGCCACGGCGCACCGGCTGCCAGGGGTTGCCGTTGACAAAACACGAGACGATGTCGGTGCCACCCGACATCGAGGCCAGGCACAGGTCGGCCTTGAAATCGCGATAGACATAGTCGTAGCTCTGCGGCGACAGCGCAGAGCCGGTGCAGAGCAAGGTCTTGAGGCTGCCCAGGTCATGGCTTTGCCCAGGCTTCACGCCGCTGCTTTGCAGAGTGGCGAGGTACTTGGGGCTGGTGCCGAATACGGTGATGCGCTCGTCGTCGATCAGGTCGATCAAGCGTTCGGCATTCGGATGGAATGGCGACCCATCGTACAGCACCACGGCACTGCCTACCGCAAGGGCCGAGACCAGCCAGTTCCACATCATCCAGCCGCAGGTGGTGTAGTAGAACAAGCGATCGCCCGGGCCGAGGTCGCAGTGCAGGCCGTGTTCCTTGACGTGTTGCAGCAGTACGCCGCCGGTGCTGTGGATGATGCACTTGGGCACGCCGGTGGTGCCGCTGGAGTAGAGGATGTACAGCGGATGGTCGAAGGGCACGGCGACGAAATCAGGATCGCCACCCGGGTCATAGAAATCATCCCAGAGCGTCACATTGGCCTGGGTACGGAAATCTTCGATGCGTGTTCCGGGGAGTGCGTAAGGCACGATCACCAGTTGCTGCAATGACGGCAGGCGTTCGAGGATTTCGTTGACCTTGGCGCGCTGGTCGATCTCCTTGCCGGCATAACGATAGCCAGCGCAGGTGACCAGCACTTTCGGTTCGATCTGGCCGAAGCGGTCGATCACCCCTTGGGTGCCGAAGTCGGGCGACGAACAGGACCAGATTGCCCCCAGGCTGGTGGTGGCGAGCATGGCCACCAGGGTTTGCCAGGTGTTGGGCATGCAGGCCGCCACCCGGTCGCCAAGGCCGACACCGGCCGCAATCAAGCCCTTCTGAAAGCCTGCGACATGCTCCGCCAATTCGGCCCAGGTCAAGTGTTCGCGCTGGCCGTTTTCAGCCACGGCCACGACGGCTACGGCATCGTCGCGTCGACTGAGCAGGTGTTCAGCGAAATTCAGGGTGGCGCCGGGGAACCACTGGGCGCTGGGCATTTGTCGGCCTTCCAGTAGCACCGCGTCGGGTTGCTCATGGAAGCGGATGTCGAAGAAGTCGACGATGGCCTGCCAGAAATCCGGGCGCTGGTCGATCGACCATTGATGCAGGGCGGGGTAGTCGTCGATGTGCAGGTGGTGCCGTTGATTGACGAAGCGCCGAAAGGCCTCCATGCGAGTCTTGCCGATGCGTTCGGCGGTGGGTTGCCATAGTACTTCGGACATGATTTGCCTCTTATTGTCGTCAGATCGTTCCCACGCGCCGCGAAGGGGTGCCTCAGCGGACGCTCCGCGTTCGGCTCTTGGGACGCAGAGCGTCCCGGGCTGCATTCCCACGCAGAGCGTGGGAGCGATCAATCTGTGGTTACTGCGCCAACCACCCACCATCGATATTCCACGCCGCGCCACGTACCTGGGTGCCAGCCTCGCTGCACAGGAACAGCACCAGTTCACCCAGTTGCGGCGGTGTTACGAACTCCAGCGACGGCTGTTTCTCGGCCAGCAGGTCATGCTGCGCCTGCTGTGGGTCGATGCCCTTGGCGGCGCGATCGTCGATCTGCTTTTGCACCAGTGGTGTCAGCACCCAGCCCGGGCAAATCGCGTTGCAAGTGATGTTGCTGGTTGCCGTTTCCAGGGCAACCACTTTGGTCAGGCCGATCACGCCATGCTTGGCGGCGACATAAGCGGCTTTGCCCGTCGAACCCACCAGGCCATGCACCGAGGCGATGTTGATCACTCGGCCCCAGCCTTTGGCGCGCATGCCCGGCAGGCTCAGGCGGGTGCTGTGAAACACCGATGACAAATTGATCGCGATGATCGAGTCCCAGCGTTCCACCGGAAACTCGTCTACCGGCGCCACATGCTGGATGCCGGCGTTGTTGACCAGAATATCGACGCCGCCGAATTCGCGCTCGGCGTAGGCGATCATGTCGTCGATCTGCGCCGGGTCGCTGACGTCGGCGGGATGATGGCCAACCTTGCCGCCGAACTGTTCAACCTCGGCAATCACTTTGGATGCATCGCCAAATCCGTTGAGGATCAGATTGGCGCCAGCCTTGGCCAGGCTCAGGGCAATGCCCAGGCCAATGCCGCTGGTGGAACCGGTAACCAGTGCGGTCTTGCCTGAAAGAGTCGTCATCAATGCCTCACACAATGCCAGTGGCGTAGAAAGTGCCGATCACTACGAAAACCGCCAGGGTCTTGATCAGCGTAATACAGAAAATGTCTTTGTAGGCTTCGCGGTGGGTCAGGCCGGTCACCGCCAGCAAGGTAATCACCGCGCCGTTGTGTGGCAGGGTGTCCATGCCGCCGCTGGCCATCGCCGCCACCCGGTGCAGGACTTCCAGCGGGATGTTGGCGGCATGGGCCGCTGCGATGAAGTCGTTGGCCATGGCCGCCAGCGCAATGCTCATGCCGCCGGACGCCGAGCCCGTGATGCCCGCCAGCAGGGTCACGGTGATCGCTTCGTTGACCAGCGGGTCAGGGATGCTTTTGAGCCAGTCGGCCAGGACCAGAAAGCCTGGCAGCGATGCTATTACCGCACCAAAACCGTATTCAGACGCTGTGTTCATTGCTGCCAGTAATGAACCGCTGACTGCACTTCTGCTGCCTTCGGCCAACTTGCCGCGAATCGCCTGGAAGCCGAACACCAGCACCACGATGATGCCGACCAGCAGTGCAGCCTGAACGGCCCAGATCGCCGTTAGCTTGGCGATTTCGGTGGTCACCGGCGCAGCCATGCCCGGCAGCGCGAGACTGTGGGTCTTGCCGTACCACTGTGGAATCCACTGGGTAAACAGCAGGTTCATGATGCCCACGGCCAGCAGCGGCGACAGGGCGATCCACGGATTGGGGAGTTTGATGTCGGCAGCGGTTTCCGGCTCATTGCGCAGGTCGGTGCCGTAGCCTTCGCCGCTAAGCTGAGCCTTGTTACGCTGGCGCTGCAGAAACAGCATGCCGGCGCAGACCACGAAGATCGACCCGATCAAACCCAGCCATGGCGCGGCCCAGGCGGTGGTGTTGAAGAAGGTGCTGGGGATAATGTTCTGGATTTGCGGGGTGCCGGGCAGGGCGTCCATGGTGAATGAAAAGGCGCCGAGGGCGATGGTCGCCGGGATCAGGCGTTTGGGAATGTTGCTCTGGCGGAACATTTCCGCGGCAAACGGATAGACCGCGAACACCACCACGAACAGCGAGACGCCGCCGTACGTCAGCAGGGCGCAGACCAGCACGATCACGAGCATCGCCTGGCGGGTGCCGAGCAAGCGAATCGCCGCCGCGACGATCGAGCGCGAGAAGCCGGACAACTCGATGAGTTTGCCGAACACCGCGCCGAGCAGGAATACCGGGAAATACAGTTTGATGAAACCGACCATTTTTTCCATGAACACCCCGGTGAAGGCGGGGGCGACGGCGGAAGGATCGGTGAGCAGGACGGCGCCGAGGGCGGCAATCGGGGCAAATAGGATAACGCTGTAGCCACGGTAAGCAGCCAGCATCAGCAGCGTGAGGGCTGCCAAGGCAATGATCACACTCATGGTGTGTCTCCTGGATTGTTATTTTTGTATGGGTGAAACGTTGTAGGAGACGGCTTTAGCGAGTTTCGTGCCATGTGGGTAAGTTGTTGAAATATAAGGATATAATTTTGTGCGAAGTGGCGATTAAGTGCTTGCTGTCTCTATTTGGAGACTTTTTGTGCCTGAAAAGATCGCAGCCTGCGGCAGCTCCTACAGGGAAACGCTGGAAACCCATGTAGGAGCTGCCGCAGGCTGCGATCTTTTGATCTGAAAATTACATCTACAAATAGAGATTTATGTCTCTCTATTGAGACTCCGCAATCCCCAACGCCACCATCTTCTTGTACAAGGTCGACCTTCCCAGCCCTAACCGCGCCGCCGCCTCGATCACCTTGCCCCCGCATTGCGCCAGGGCCGCTTCAATCAATTGCCGGTCAAAGCGCTCGCGCGCCGCACTGAACGTCTCATGCTCCTGCGGTTCGATGGCCAACGGCGCCACGCGCTGAACTGGCGTAAAAGTCCCGATCGCCGCGCGGATATCCGCCTCCGTCAGGCGCAGGTCGTCGCTGAGCAATGCCGCCCGCTCCAGCACGTTGCGCAGTTCGCGAATGTTGCCCGGCCAGGCGTGTTGGCCCAGGAGCGCCAGCGCATCGCTGTTCAGTTCGTGCTGGCTGCGCAGTTCTTCAAGGATCGCTTCGCTCAGGGCAGGCAGGTCGTCGAGCCGCTCGCGTAGCGGTGGCACCTGGATCGGCAGGACGTTGAGGCGGTAGTAGAGGTCGGCGCGAAACTCGCCACGCTTGATCGCCGCTTCCAGGTCGGTCGAAGTCGCGGCGATCACTCGCACATCGCTCTGGATCACCTCGTTGGAACCGACCGGTTCGAATTCCTTTTCCTGCAACACCCGCAGCAGTTTGCTTTGCAGCGGCAACGGCATGTCGCCGATTTCATCGAGAAACAGCGTGCCGCCCTGGGCGATCTGCAGTTTGCCGGCGCGGCCTTTGCGGTCGGCGCCGGTATAGGCGCCAGGCGCAGTGCCGAAGAATTCGGCTTCGAGCAGTGCTTCGGGGATCGCCGCACTGTTGATACTGACGAACGCCTTGTGGGCTCGCGGCGATGCATTATGGATCGCCTGTGCCAGCAATTCCTTGCCGGTGCCGGTCTCGCCGAGCAGCAACACCGGCGAGTCGGTGCTGGCGCTGCGCCGGGCGCGGCGCTTGACTTCCAGGCTGGCGGCGCTGGTGCCGATGAAGTGGGCGAAGTTGTAGCGGGTCTGTCGCGCCCGCAGCAGCGAACGCGTGGAAGCAAGCTCTTGCTGCATGCTCATGTAGCGCTTGAGCATCGGCGACAGGCTGCGCAATTCGTCGAACAAGGCGAAGCCGATGGCGCCGATCACCTCGCCGGCATCGTCATGAATCGGCAGGCGCATGACCACCAGGGGTTCCTTGGGGGTGTCCTGCATGTCGAGCAGAATCGGTCGACCGGTGCGCACCACCTCGCGCAACAGGCTGCCGGGGATGACGCTTTCGCAGGCCTTGCCAATGGCGTCTTCAGCCGATGGCAGGCCGAAACGCTTGGCATAGCGTTCGTTCATCCAGACGATGTTGGCGTCGCTGTCGACGATCACCGTGCCTTCACTTGACTGCTCGATGATCTCGAACAGCGAGCGGATCGCCAGCAGGCGCACGCGCTGGTAGTCCTTGAGGCTTTCGGTGGTGTTCATGAGGGCTGATCCTGATTGTGTGTTGCCTGTGTCGGCCCCTTCGCGAGCAGGCTCGCTCCCACACTTGGTCTGTGTGTTTCACAAATACCCTGTGGGAGCGAGCCTGCTCGCGAAGGCCGCGACGCGGTCTGGCCGGATTATGCCTGCCCCACATGCGCCGCCGCCAACAGCTCTTTGGTGTAGGGGTGCTGCGGTGAATCGAACACGTCGTGGCTGGCGCCGCGTTCGACCACCTTGCCGTCCTTGATCACGATCATGTCGTGGGCCAGGGCGCGCACCACCGCCAGGTCATGGCTGATGAACAGGTAGGTCAGCCCGTGCTTTTCCTGAAGTTGACGCAGCAGGGCGACCACCTGCTTTTGCACGGTGCGATCCAGCGCCGAGGTGGGCTCGTCCAATAGGATCAGCGCGGGTTTGAGCACCAGCGCCCGGGCGATGGCGATGCGCTGGCGCTGACCGCCGGAGAACTCGTGGGGGTAGCGATGCCGGCTTTGTGGGTCCAGCCCGACTTCCTGCAGCGCCCGGATCACCTCGGCGTTGCATTGTTCGGTGCTCAACTGGCTATGCACTTCCAGGCCTTCGCTGATGATCTGTGCCACGGACATGCGCGGGCTGAGACTGCCAAACGGATCCTGGAATACCACCTGCATTTCCTTGCGCCATGGCCGCAACTGCTTCTGCGTCAGGCCATCGAGCGCCTGGCCCTGGAAGTGAATAGCGCCTTCGGAGTCCAGCAGGCGCAGGATCGCCTGGCCGAGGGTGGACTTGCCGGAGCCCGACTCGCCGACGATGCCCAGGGTCTTGCCGCGCTGGATGCTCAGGCTGATGCCGTCCACGGCCTTGAGGTAAGTCTTGCGTTGGAACAGTCCGCCACCAACGGCAAATTGCACCCGCAGGTCGTGCACTTCCAGGACTTTTTCGCGTTCGTCCCGGGGCAGGGCTTCGCCTTCGGGCTCGGCGTTGAGCAACAGGCAGCTGTAAGGGTGTTTCGGTGCGGTGAACATCGTCTCGCAGTTGGCTTGTTCGACAATTTCCCCGGCTTTCATCACGCAGACGCGCTGGGCAATGCTGCGCACCAGATTGAGATCGTGGCTGATCAGCAACAGCGACATGCCCAGTCGCTGTTGCAGCGACTTGAGTAGCAACAGGATCTTGCGCTGCACTGTCACGTCCAGCGCCGTGGTCGGCTCATCGGCGATCAGCAATTCCGGTTCGCAGGCCAGGGCCATGGCAATCATCACCCGCTGGCGCTGGCCACCGGATAGCTGGTGGGGGTAAGACTTGAGCCGCTCCTGGGGTTTCTGGATGCCCACCAGGTGCAACAACTCGAGGATCCGTGCTTGCGCCGCCTTGCCGGCCAGGCCCTTGTGCACCAGCAAGGTTTCGCCGATCTGCTTCTCGATGCTGTGCAACGGGTTCAGGGAGGTCATCGGCTCCTGGAAGATCATCGCGATGCGATTGCCCCGCAGTTCGCGCAATTTGCGGGTATCGGCGCCCACCAGTTCCTGGCCGCGATAGCGGATGCTGCCGGTGGTCTCGGTGCCGCATTCGGGCAGCAACTGCAGGATCGAGTGCGCCGTCACCGACTTGCCCGAACCCGACTCTCCCACCAGTGCCAGGCATTCGCCGGGGCGGATGTCCAGGCACAGGTCGCGCACCACCGTCTGGCCGTTGAAGGCGACGCTGAGGTCACGGATTTCGATCAGGTTGGTCATAGCAACAGTCCGCTTCACGAACGAGGGTCAAAGGCGTCGCGCAAGGCTTCGCCGATGAACACCAGTAGAGAAAGAATCAACGCCAGGGTGAAAAACGCCGTCAGCCCCAGCCACGGTGCCTGCAGGTTCTGTTTGCCCTGACCGATGAGCTCGCCCAGGGAGGCGCTGCCGGCCGGCATGCCGAAACCGAGGAAATCCAGCGCGGTGAGGGTCGAGATGGCCCCGGTCAGGATGAACGGCAGGTAGCTCAAGGTCGCGTTCATGGCGTTGGGCAGAATGTGTCGCACGATCACCTTGCGGTCACTCAAGCCCAGGGCTCGGGCGGCCTTGACGTATTCCAGGTTGCGCCCGCGCAGGAATTCGGCACGCACCACGTCCACCAGGGCCAGCCAGGAAAACAGCGCCATGATTCCCAGCAACCACCAGAAATTTGGCTCGACGAACCCCGAGAGGATGATCAGCAGGTACAGCACCGGCAGCCCTGACCAGACCTCCAGCAGCCGCTGGCCGAGCAAGTCGACCCAGCCACCGTAATAGCCTTGCAGGGCACCTGCGGCGATGCCGATCAGCGCGCTGACGAAGGTCAGCATCAAGGCGAACAGGATCGATACCCGCGCGCCGAAAATCACCCGCGCCAACACGTCCCGCGCCTGATCGTCAGTGCCCAGCCAATTGACCCCTGAAGGCGGGCTCGGGGCCGGTTTGTTCAGGTCGTAGTTGGGCGTGTCGTCGCTGAAGGGGATCGGCGGAAACAGCAACCAGCCACCGTCCTTCTTGATCAGGTCCTGAACATATTCGCTGCGGTAATCGGCCTGGAACGGCAGTTGTCCGCCGAATTGCTGCTCGGTATAGCGCTTGAACACCGGGAAATACAACGAACCCTGGTAGCTGACGACCAGCGGTTTGTCATTGGCGATCAGCTCGCCACCCAGGGTCAGCAGGAACAGCCCGACGAACAACCACAGCGACCACCAGCCGCGGCGGTTTTTCTTGAAACGCTCGAAGCGGCGTCGGCCTAATGGCGAAAGCTGCAGCATCAGGCGTTCCTCGCAGCGAAGTCGATCCGTGGATCGACCAGGGTGTAGCACAGGTCACCGACGAGTTTTATCAGCAGGCCGAACAGCGTGAAGATGAACAGTGAACCGAACACTACCGGGTAGTCCCGTGACACGGCCGCCTCGTAGCTCATGCGCCCCAGGCCGTCGAGGGAGAAGATCACTTCGATCAACAGGGAGCCGGCAAAAAACACGCTGATGAAGGCCTGGGGAATTCCCGATACCACCAGCAGCATGGCGTTGCGGAACACGTGACCGTACAGCACTCGGCGTTCGCTCAAGCCTTTGGCGCGGGCGGTGACCACGTACTGGCGGGTGATTTCGTTGAGGAACGAGTTCTTCGTCAGGATGGTGAGGGTCGCGAAACCGCCGATCACCAATGCGGTCACCGGCAGTACCAGGTGCCAGAAGTAATCGACGACCTTGCCCAGGGTCGACAGCGATTCGAAATTGTCCGAGACCAACCCGCGTACCGGGAACCAGTTCAACGAGGTGCCACCGGCGAACACCACGATCAGGAACATGGCAAACAGGAAGGCCGGCATGGCATAGCCGATGATGATCGCGGTACTGCTCCAGACATCGAAATGACTGCCGTGGTGCACGGCCTTGCGAATCCCCAGGGGAATCGACACCAGGTAGGTGATCAACGTCGCCCAGAGCCCGAGGGAGATGGTGACCGGCATTTTTTCCAGGATCAGGTCAGTGACGGTGGCACCGCGAAAGAAGCTCTTGCCGAAATCCAGGCGCGCGTAACTGGTGAGCATCAGCCACAGGCGTTGCGGTGCCGGTTTGTCGAAACCGTATTGTTTTTCGATGTCCTTGATCAGCTGCGGGTCGAGACCGCGGCTGGCCCGGGAATGGCCCATGGTTTCGCTCGAGCCACCACCGACACTGGCTCCGCCGATGCCCTGCAAATGCGCAATGGCCTGTTCCACAGGGCCACCTGGCGCGGCCTGGACGATGACGAAGTTGACCAGGAGAATGATCACCAGTGTCGGGATGATCAGCAGCAGGCGTCGCACGATATAAGCCCACATCAATGCGGTCCTCCGGGTCTGCCACGACGGATGCGCTCGGCGGTCATCTGCTGGTTGGTCAGCGGTGTGGTGCTCATTTCCCACCAGCTCTCGATGGCTTCGTCATTGCTCGCCTGCACGTTCGGTATACCGAAGCGATTCCACCACACGGTGGAGCTGCCCGGCGGGTAATAATTGGGAATCCAGTAATAGTTCCATTGCAGCACCCGGTCGAGCGCATGGGCATAGTGCAACATGTCGGCCTTGGTGCTGGCGCGTAGCAGGCCGTTGATCAGCGTATCCACCGCCGGGTTCTGCAAGGCCATGTAGTTGTTGGCGCCGGGATCAAGGGCCGACGCCGAGCCGAAGTAGTTGAGCAGTTCGCCGCCGGGAGAGGTGGTGACCGGATAGCCGGTGACAATCATGTCGTAGTCACGGCTCATCAGGCGGTTGACGTACTGGGACGAATCGATGCGGCGGATGTTCATGTCGATGCCGATCTGTTTCAGGGTGCGCTTGTAGGGCAGGAGCAAACGGTCCATGCCGTTCTGGCTGACCAGGAAGGTGAAACTCAGTGGCTCGCCGTCGGCGTTCACCAGTTGATCACCCTGGGGTTTCCACCCGGCCTGTTCGAGCAGGCCCAGGGCTTGCAATTGCTTGTCGCGAATCACGCCGCTGCCATCGGTTTTCGGTGGTTCGAACACTTGGCTGAAGACTTCATCGGGGATCTGTCCGCGCAAGGGTTCCAGAATCGCCAGCTCACCGGCATCAGGCAGCTGCCGGGCCGCCAGTTCGGTATTGGAAAAGTAGCTCTTCTGGCGGATGTACAGGTTGCGCATCATCTGCCGGTTGCTCCATTCGAAGTCCCAGAGCATCGCCAGTGCCTGGCGCACCCGGCGGTCCTGGAACATCGGCTTTTGCAGATTGAACACGAAACCCTGGGCCGATTGCGGCGCTTCGGTGGCCAGGTGGGCCTTTTGCAGGCGACCGTCGCTCAGGGCCGGGCTGTCGTAGCCGATGGAGTAGCCGGTGGCGGAAAACTCGCGGTTGTAGTCGTAGGCGCCGCCGCGCAATACCTGGCGCGCGACATCGGTATCGCCGAAGTACTCGATGCTGAAGCGATCGAAATTGTACAGCCCACGGCTGACCGGCAAATCCTTACCCCACCAGTCGGGGTTGCGCTCGAAGGTGATGCTGCGCCCCGAATCGACCTTGCCGACCTTGTACGGTCCGCTGCCCAATGGCGGCTCGTAACCGCCGCCATTGGCAAAGTCACGGTTCTTCCACCAGTGCTCGGGAAACACCGGCAAGGTGGCGATGTCCAGCGGCAGGGTGCGGTTTTCGTTGTTCTTGAAATCGAAGCGCACGGTCAATGGCGACTCGACTTCCACGCCCTTGACGTCGGCGAACTGCGTGCGATAGCGCAGGCTGCCCTGGGTCATCAGCAGATCGAAGGTGTAGCGCACGTCCTGGGCGGTGATCGGCGTGCCATCGGCAAACTGCGCCTTGGGGTTGAGGTAGAAGCGCAGGGACAGGCCATCGTCGGAGCGCTCCATCTGCTGCGCCACCAGACCGTACACCGTGTAAGGCTCATCCAGCGAGCGCTGCGCCAGGGGAGAGTAGAGCAGGCCATCGATCTGCGTCACGCCGATGCCCTTGTCTATATAAGGCAGGACGTGATCGAAATGCCCGATCTCGATCGCGGAACGGCGCATCGTCCCGCCCTTGGGGGCTTGCGGGTTGGTGTAGGCAAAATGACTGAAGCCGGCAGGGTACTTGGCGGGTTCGCCATATACGGTCAACGCATGTTGAGGTGCGGCATTCACACCGGCGGCGCCCAAGAGCAGGGCCACGGCAGTGAACAATAAAGTCGGGAAAGCCAGTCGCATTGTCAGCCTTAGAGCCGGGTGGTCGTTAACCACAATTTGTACGCTAGCGGCGCGTCCCTCGCCAGCCGAATTACGTATCTGAAACACGACGGCCCACCAGAAGGCGGGCCGTTGCACAGCCAATCCAGGGTGTTATCAGTCCTGGCGGCTGGTCACTTCCAGCAGGTGGTAGCCGAACTGGGTCTTGACCGGGCCTTGCACCACGTTGATCGGTGCGCTGAAGACCACGGTGTCGAATTCCTTGACCATCTGGCCTGGACCGAACGAGCCCAGGTCGCCGCCCTGGCGACTGGAAGGGCACGTGGAATTGGCTTTGGCGACTTCAGCGAAGTCTGCGCCCGCCTCGATTTGGGCCTTCAGTTCGTTGCACTTGGCTTCGCTGGCAACAAGGATGTGACGGGCAGTGGCTTTGGCCATGGGAAAACTCTCCATTCAATGTACGGTAAAGTGCTGAGCCTACCGGATTCAGTGGGGTATTTCTCCTCAAAGTTCCGTTGCCAGCGCTCTGGACGGCAGGTTTGGTTTAAAGTCCGGCTTTTTCCAGGCGCTCGGCATGCTGTACGTAAAGATCGATCGGGTCGATGCGCCTTTCATTATGACCACCGGCCTGGTGAAGGGTGCCCAGATGGTCCAGCGGATAGTCGGAGCGGATGATGGTGCCCAGGTGCGAGCTGTAGCGCCCGACCATGCCATCGTTCTGCAAGGGCTCGGTGGTGAAATAACGTGACAGCGCCCGCAGCAGGCCGTGGGACGGGTCCAGTGTTTCCAGTTCGGCATCCCGCCGCTTTCCCTGCACGACGCCACTCCAGGAATAGTAGCGGACACCATTGACCTGTTCGCGGCCCTTGCCGCCCCAAGACGGCGGCAAGCCTTGCGGGTACTTCCGGTTGAATGCGCCCACGCCCTGCGTGGTCAAGGCATCCAGCGCGGCGATGGCATTTTGCGGCAGCCGGCGCTTGCCGCTGAGCAACGACATGAGGTCGGCGAACAAGGTGACAACGATTTCGGCTACCGTTTCCGGCAAGTGGCCTGGCGTCAATGCCTTGCGCAGCAAATCGGCCAGTTCGGACCCATGGTTCGGTCCACTGACGGACGTTACCGAGGCCACCTGGCCTGGCGCTGTCGCGGCGGCATAGCGGGCGGCCAACGCGCCTTGGCTGTGACCGATCAGATTGACCTTGTGGGCGCCGGTGCCCTCCAGTACCCGATGGATCTGCGCCAGAAGCTGTTCGCCGCGAACTTCGTTGCTGTGGGTGGCGGACACAAACGGGACGAACACACTTGCCCCGGCGTTCCGCAGGGCCTGCTTGACATCGTGGAAGAGGTCCACGCTGGCAATTCGCTCAAAGCCGAAAAGCCCGTGCACCAACAGGATTGGATAATGAGTCTTTGCATTCCGTTGCATGTTCATTCCTTTTTCCAGGGTTCGAGAAAGTGATTTCCGACCTCACTTTAAAGACTCCAATGCCGGCGCGATGCATGAAATAGCCGCGGTGGCCTGGGGAAAACGGCATAGGCACGGTACGAATGCGCGGAGGTGGAGGTGGCTTCCTGGACTGCCCTGTGGCGCATTGATACCTCGACTGTAGGAGCGAGCATGCTCGCGAAAAACCCGAGAACACCGCGGGGTGTCAGGCTCCCCGCGTCATCGTTGACCTCCATCGTCGGAACGCCGCCCGGAGCGTGCTCGCTCCTAAAGGAGTTAACGGGGTGCCTGCGAGCAACAGCAAAGCGAGGCGGCCTTAAAGCCGACCTGATTTTTACGGGTGTACCTGGATCCCCTGCTCGCGAAGGCGGCAGCACATTGATCGTTTGATCGTTCCCACGCTCTGCGTGGGAATGCCGCCAGGGACGCTCCGCGTTCCACTGACGACGCATTAATTGAGCCGTGCGCAACGGTGATGCGGGGCGTCACAGGAAGCCCTGTGTGAAATTGGTTGTCGG